>JABDLW010000548.1 GCA_013001805.1 Saprospiraceae bacterium
ATCGAAAGCATTTGGCTGGGGTGATGCTGAGCCGGGCGATAAAAGCACTTTCTTAGATTGGACCTGCGTATGCTCGATGATCTTTCATTACATGAATTGGAAAATCTACTGACTGATGCATCCTACATCAGCGAGCCTCCCATATCGATGGCGCTTTATCTGTCTCTGAAACTCAATAAACCCCTGTTGGTCGAAGGTCCCGCAGGAGTAGGGAAAACAGAAATTGCCAAAGTCCTGTCCCGGGTGCTGGAGACAGACCTGGTTCGATTGCAATGTTATGATGGTATTGAAGCATCTCAGGCACTGTACGAATGGAACTATCAGTATCAATTGATGTATCTGAAAATGCAGGAAATTAAAGGCATCAAAGATTCTGATAACCTGGAAACCGAACTTTACGATCAAAGGTTTCTTTTGAGAAGGCCGATACTAAGTTCGATTCTTGCAGAAAAAACGGTTGTCCTGTTAATCGATGAGATAGATCGTGCCGATGAAGCATTTGAGAGTTTTTTATTGGAGGTATTATCGGATTGGCAAGTGAGTGTACCTGAAATTGGTACCCTCATTGCAAAAACGAGGCCTGTGGTGGTATTGACCAGTAATGCTGCACGCGAATTGTCTGAGGCACTACGTCGCCGGTGTATGTTTCTGTATATAGATTACCCCAGTTTTGCCAAGGAGGTTGCTATTGTCACAGCAAAAATACCGGGATTGCATAAAAGGCTGGTGCAGCAGATCTGCAAATTCATGGAGGCATTGCGAGAGAAACGGTTGCGAAAACTGCCTGGTGTAGCGGAAACTCTCGACTGGGCACGGGCATTGGCAGCACTACACATTGAGGATCTTGATAGAGAAATGGTGGCCTCCACTCTTGGCCTCGTACTTAAAGACTGGAAGGACCAGCGGGAAATACAACTATCTTTATCCCAATTACTGGAAAAAACCGGAGTCCAATCAAAAATATAAGTTCAGGGCAGCATCATTCCATCATTGAACATGTGATTGCATTCGGCGGATATTTACGAAGTAAACAATACTTAGTAGGTATCGATGAGACCGCAAATGCACTCATGTCAATCAACTATATTGATATCGGCAACTTCGATCAGCTGATTCAGATGATGCAAATTTGTTTTGCCAGAAGCAAGGATCAATGGAAGGATGTCTTAACGCACTATCAGGATTTTGCAAAGGAATATCAAAAAGGCCTTAATACAAAAGTTGTTGATGAATCAGAAATTCCAAAAAGGAATCCACCCGCTCAAGTTAAAAGATATCAACTCGAAGACATCAAAAAGTGGTTATATAACCGCAAAGATAAAGATACGATAGAGACGCCTTTTTATAGCCCGTATAATTCAGATGAAGTAGCATTTTTTAGGCTCGAAGAAGAGGATTTAGTGGAGTTAGGATTTTGGATAAGGAAAATGTTGCAGAAATTAGCTGTGGACAGGCGTAGAAAAAAGGAAAAAAATAAAGTAAGGGGCGATCTTGATTTAAGGCAATTATTGCGGAGCCGTTTTTTAAAAGGTGATGAGTTAGTACAGTTGTACTTTCGCTATCCGAAAAAGCAAAAATCGAAGATGGTTTTTCTATGCGATGTGAGCAAAAGCATGGATCTATATAGTCACTTTATCACTGCCCTTGTCCATAGGCTTCCAAAAATATTTGATTACTCTGCCATCTATTATTTTAATACCGAACTATACGAGGTACAAGACCAGGAGGATATTCAGGAAGTGGCCGGATTATGGGCCGGAGGTACACGTATCGGGCACTGCTTCAGCCAATGGTTGAATCATTTGCCGGCATGGTTTGATAAAAAAACGAAAATACTGATTTACAGTGATGGTTGGGATACGGGAGATCTGGAATTGCTCAATGAAAGTATGTATGCGATGCAAAAGATGTCGCATAAAATTATTTGGTTAAATCCCGTAATAACAAAAGTCCAGGATTTCGAAGTTGCCGGGATGAGCATCGCCAAAGAACATGTCGATATTCTGGCGACGGTTTATAACCTTAGGACTTTAAAAGACTTTATTCGTGGTTTGTAATCTTTTTTTCAGAACGGGGCTAGATACCTACCCAAGCATATTAAATATGACATCTTCCCTGGAAAGAGACCCGCCCCATGAATAAATATCAACTGCCTCCTAGGTAATAGTTACCCTCTTCTTCCCCTTAACCGACTTCATCGCTGCTAGTGCAATCTTAGTGGCCACATAAGCATCCTGCACCGTTACAATTTCACCTTTCTTGCCGGAGCATATTTTGAGAAATTCTTTCATCTCGTTGACGTAAGATTGGCGGTAACGCTCCAGAAAAAAGTCTTTATAAGGAATCATGTGACTTCCCGAATCTGTGTAAGTAACCACAGAATGTTCACGTTGATTCTGGGTTAAGACCATTCCTTTCGAACCGAATACTTCTATCCGTTGGTCATACCCGTACACTGCCTTGCGGCTGTCGTCGATCACCACGATAGCACCCTTTTTAAATTTTAAGGTAGTCACTGCAGTATCATAATCTCCCAGTCGACCAATGGCCGGATCGACCATCACATTGGCTTCAGCATAAACAGACATGGGCTCATCTTCAAGAAGAAAGCGCGACATATCAAAGTCGTGAATAATCATATCCAGAAAGAGCCCGCCGGATGATTTAATAAAATCCGTCGATGGGGGTGCAGGATCCCGGCTGGTAATTTTGACAATGTGAGGTATGCCAACAGCACCCGATTTAATCTTCTTCTTTAATTGTTGGATATCCGGATCAAACCGGCGATTAAATCCTACAGAAAGTGAAACCTTATTTTTTTCAACCAACTTTTGGATCGCACCAATTTTTTGGAGAGAAAGATCCAGAGGTTTTTCACAAAATATAGTCTGGCCTCTTTCAATTAAGATTTTGATATAATCAAAATGTGTATTTGACGGAGAGGCAATGATGTATCCAGAAGTGGGCTTCTCCATAAATGCTTCCCAATGTGTATAAAAATTAACCCGGGGTGATTTAATGAGTTCGGAAAATCGTCTATGCTTTTTTGGGGAATAAATCACTAAGTGGATTTCAGCAAATTCCCGCAGGAGCACCTCGCTGAAAAGGATACCGATCCGGCCGAGACCGACAATGCCTATTATCATATAAGGATAGTGAATAAATTAGAAATCAAGGTAAGTATATTCCAGTGGATTAAAAACGTACCAGTTCATTAGTTTTAAATGCCTGAGTCGCACCCAATGCAATCCTGGTGGCTTTAATTGAATCATCAAGGTTTGTAATAGACATGTCATATTGCTGAATAGCCCTGCAAAATGTTTTCATCTCGGCAAGAAATGCCTGAGTAAATCGTTCTTCAAAGTCTTGATAATATAATTGGCTTCGTCCCCCTTCATTTACTACCTCCACGAAATCCGCATTAGGTTGAACACCAACTCGAATTATTCCCTGAGTACCGATGATCTCGGATTCCACCAGGTATCCGTGCGCAGCAGTACGACCGGCATACAGGAACGCCATGGTGGCATTCTCCATTTGAAAAAAAGCAGCTACATTATCAGCATCTTGATGCTGTTCAAATATGGCAAAGGCGTAGCACCCACCGTATGCTGTTACCTGGGATGGTTCAGCATCCAAATACCAGCGCATGAGATCGATGTCATGGATCGCCATATCCAAAAATTGACCAGCACTTTGTGCGGCACCCCGGATACTTTCCTTGATAAATTTAATACTGTCAGCACTGTAGCCCCGGTATAGGATGGGTTTTCCGATTTTGCCCTGATCGATTATGGATTTTGCCCGCAGGCAAGAAGTATCAAAGCGACGCATAAATCCGATTTGTACTATGGTCTTAAGTCTACGCTTCTGTAAAGTCATCATCCTATCAACACCCTGTTGATCTATGGCAATGGGTTTTTCACAAAAAATATGGAGACCTGCATTCACACAGGTTTCAATTTGAGCAGGATGGAAAGCACTTGGAGAGGCAATAACTATTGCATCCAGCTCCGGGTTGGTAAGCATTTCAGCAAATGATTGATATTGATGGTGAGCAGGGAGGTGCCTCATTGCCCACTGAAGATGCTGTTGCTCATTTGAACATACAGCCACCAAAACAACACCTTGGATGGAATGCGCCAGATTTAATGCGTGTATTTTTCCCATTCTACCCAAACCAGCAATGCCAATTCTGATTTGCATGTCCGAAAATACTATTTGCCTTTCTACTAGCGAAAAATAATCTTAAGGATGAGAAAAGTGATAATCGAGGCAAAACCTAGGAAATTTATTGGTTGCTGATTGATTTAGCGGGTTCCTGCCTTTTGAGAAATCAGGAGTGTCTCAAAAAATTAAATTTCTCTGCCGACCTCTCCTAATGTAAATCAGGCAGTATGATCGACACCAAATACAATACCTAGAGTAGAATTTCTATTTTCCTACTTCAACCCGATTTATTCCTTGTAGTCTAAAACAAATCCTCTTTGAGATGATTTGATTGATTCGGAGAACCCACGCATTATGCCTGAGAACCGGATATTCATAGAGAGATTGAAGTAAGTATCAGAGCACTACCTCCGACTAGCTAAAAAAAGACAGAGCCTTGTTTTACTTGCTGGCAATTATTGGATGAAAAGCGGGAGAGCCGGTTATCCCCTTCCCGGGGAGTTAGAGGAGTGTGTGGTGATGGGGTCTAGGGGTCTCTACATGACAATATCACTACTGATAGCTCAGAAAAAAAGTGGGCAGGCTCCCCACCGGGAGCCTGCCGCGCCCAAAACTAATCACCTTGAACAATTAGGTAACGCTTCCTATTGGGAGCGCTTTAGTTTCTAACGGGCCATCAAAATCATTTTCTTGACTGAAGAATTTTTATCAGTTTCTAATTTGTAGTAGAGTATGCCACTCTCGGGAAGATCCATTCGATCAATTACCCATTCATGTCGTCCCTTGGCAGCAAATCCTTCAACTACTTTAAGCAATCTTCCCGTCACATCGTAAATCGACAAGGCAGTTTGTGACGCTTCAGGGACATTGAATGCAATAGTTGTCGAACTGGTAAAAGGATTCGGCACATTCTGATAGAGCTCAAATACATCTTTTTGCAGGTTATGTTGCGTAAAGATCAGTGAGATGCCCAAATCCTGGCCGGAACCATCATAAGCTTCACTTGGTGTTTGTTTGTTGGTGATACTTAGTACATCGCTTAAGTGTGCATTTTCTTTAGCCACTAAGCTTAATTGAAATAATTCGGTGCCATCGGGAATAGAAATCAGACCGGCTTGATCGTCAAACCAGGATGCGGTGAGCCATCCCTCGTCCAGATCGGTGAGATTGAATTGGCTATTCTCCACCGTTCCCTCTGCAGATCCCTCATAGTGAATAACATCTATTCTACTTTGGTCAAAAGATAGAGTGTACTGCAGTCCTCCTATATCATTAAAATCATGTGCTATCAGTGCAATCTGATAGGACTCACCTTTGACAAGTTGTCGGTCATCAATGACAAAATTCAGATTTTGTGCAGATCGAATTGCCTTACGCGAAGGATCGCTATCCAGATTTAAGTCACCTATTTTAACACCGGTAAAATCTATTCGCATCAGCTCCCGCATGGGGTTAATATAGTATTGTTCGGTATTCGCAGAATTTTCAAAAAAGCGCCAACTGGTATTTTCTGGTAATTTATCAATCATGCCCAGGATCAATTTTCGCAACTGAACGATATCCACGACTGACACATTTCCATCACTATTAACATCAGCGGCCTGCTTCTTATACCAGGTATCAACTTTCTTTTTTCCGAGAATGTGCTGCTGAATCAGAATCAGATCCCGAGTTGAAACACCATTAATGTGCTCAGAATCTTTATAAGGAATCAAATATGCTTTGCTTCCTTTGGTCAGTTCAAAGCGGTATCCACCTGAGATGTCTTCTCTTGCCAGGATATTGCCGCTTATATCGGTAAGAGTTAAATCAACTCCATGCACAATGCGATCCAATTCATTAGTAATGACCCCAGTCAGTCGGCCGGCACTCGATAGGTCGCCACATCCCTCTCCATTGACTTGCACCACTAGAATGATTTCACAAAAGTCCCACGCTCCTGAAGGATCCAGCACATACATGCGTAGTGCATGTGTACCAACATCACTACAGCCGAAATCCAACTTCGATGCTGAATCAGCTGGTAGTTTAGGCTCGCCATCTGAGATGCGATCTAATCTGAATTTCAGTTCGCTGTTCTTACTTCCGCATGCAGCTATGCTGCTTTGATTAAACTCTGATGCCCAGACTGTGCCCATTGCCGTGTCTATGACCCCATCTCCGTCTGAATCCATTGGATTTAATGTCAATGTCAAGCTGGTAATACACACTGGATTTGGTTTCTTTCTGGGTTCCAGCAGAAAATCCTTTTTACAAAAAGCTTCATTTTGACAATCATCGGTTACACTGCTTTCAGTGTATAAGCACCAGGCTGAAGATTACTTTTTGACACACTGATGCTATTTGACACGGCACTATTTAGTTCACCTGTGGCGTGTCCTACCCGCAGATCATTCTTATCAAAGAGCTCCCAATAATAATCCAGCACACCACAGGCATCCTCCACCTGCACCTCAGTAGCAAGGTTATAAAGACATCCTGAGGCTTCAATCGTATCAGGTAGGTTAATGGTGCAAACCGGCGAGATGGTATCCAACAGCAGAATCTTCTGCACACAGCTAAAGTATTTGCCTTCATATTTAGGATTAAACCACCACTGGGCTTCTTTTGGATATTCATCCAACGTACACCAATCTGCAAAACACCAGGTACGCACTATTTTGTAGCAGCCTTCCGTGCCGCCTACAATCTTAAATACTTTATCGTAGTAGCCGATTCCCACCTGACGGCAATCATTGTCAAAAATGTACTCGGACCATCCCGTATTATCTGGATGTGCAGCTCCACCGGCATTACCATTACCACTTAGATCATATTCGATTCCACAATCATAAAGAATGATGTCATCCGGAACGGTAAACATCGACTTGGTAATAGGACAATCGCTCTGGATCCAGATTGTCTGGTATTTGGTTAGGGTGTCAACTTTGTGATCCGGTCCGTTAATTTGACACTGACCAACAAATTTGAAAACACGTTTAATAAACCCATTGCCACATGCATCCAAATTGATCCAGGGCGTTTTTTCTATGGAAACCAACCCACAATCGTCAGCTATTTGACCCCGGTATCGAGGTACTTCCAACGTGTCGTAGACTTTCTCATAGCGCTGATAGCTTACCCATTGGTATCCCAGATGTTCGTCGTAAATCAAACTGTCTTTTTTGACTAAAACCGAATCACAACGTACATTGTAGAAGTTAAATGGTGTCTTGGCCGGGGTATTGTGGTACTGGTCGTATTGTACCTGATCGTAACCTCCTAGGAGACTGTCCAGTGCGGTAAAGTCCCCCTGTTGAGCGTCTAATACTGCGTATTCGTAAAATTGTTTGTAGCTAGTACAGCTTAAATTGATATCAAAAAGGTCACAGACTACCACTGGTGGTGTCTTGTCTTCAACAAACACTGTGGTCCAGCATTTGCTCCAATTACACCAATAATCCATTGCCAACACTTCCACCATCACATTTTGACAGGCGTCGGTGCAGCAGAAAGGTACTTCCTTTGACCATCCACCACCAATCTGACTCACAATGTCGAATGCTGTTTCGGAACTCTGCGAGAAAAGAGGGGCGGCAAATTGTGGCAAGTTTGAGACAAAGTCAAATCCCAGTTTAGTGCATAGATCGCCAATGTTCAGGCTATCTTCAAAGCATTCCAAAGACGGGTCATTGAAGATTTGCTTAAGATATTGATCATTTACCGGATAAGGATGATCAATGCATTCCAACGTAGCTTTTTTAATCAGATCATACCACCAACCACCTATGATGAAGTCACTGCACTCTTGTTCGTCCTCGCAGAGCCACTGCAGCGTTTTAGCATAATGTGCCGCGATAGGATTTACATGTTTATCTTGTTCCAGCACGCTGCACCATAAGGTATCGTGATGCTCCGTGGTACAGTAAGGTATGATACTGTCACAAAGATTCATTCCACATGCCGTGGCCCAATCTGCACGGCGGGCTAAGAGAAGTGATATGCCACAATTATCCCAACTGCCTTCATCAAATACATCGGCACTTAGCCATACCGTTGTATCACTTATGGTTACATTTATTCCTTTGTCACAGATAGTCACCGGTTTGGTAAAATCTTTTACAAAAAAGTAACATGTATCTCTGGTAACATTGTGGCATAGGTCAAATGCTTCATAAATAAGCGGGATTGGTGCTTCAGTGCGGGGTATCTTAATCTGTTGATGTGACTCCCATTTTCCGGTATTTGCATTATAGGTCAAGTTCACTGTTGTGATCCCGGGCACGGTTGCCTTTACCAATTTGACATCATGACAGGTGTCAGTGACCCAGACGGGAGGGACATAGCTGTGGGCAGCGCAGTCATGCGAACTGGTGGGCACCAGGATGACGGTATCCATTCCGGCAAATGTGCCGGGTTCAGCAATGACCGCTTTTCCAAAATCCTTCTTGATATCCGGTCCGATCGTGTCAAATATCATAAGCCACTGTTCACAGGTGTCAAACCTGCCGCTGCACGCATTCTTGACATACCAGGTGCGATGTATGGTCATGGGACAGTCACCGGTAAACTCGACATCTTTGTATAAAATCAAAATATCACACTTGGAGTTCGGTTGTGGCCACAGCGGCACTGTATCGGCCATGGGGATACCGGTTTCATAGGGTGATGGATGTCCGTTTTCGTCTTTAAGATAACCAGTATGGCAGTACACGGAATCCCTTTGGGGCGGACATATGAAATTATTAAAATCAAGTGAAGCAACCCGGATGGTGTCGGTACAGTAATAATCGACTTTATTATAGTGTACCCGTTGAGTGCGAATGATGAGTTTGACAATGTCGAAACAATTGCCGACAACTGTCTGGTAGTCTATCACCGTCGCTGTAATCGTATCTCCACAATTAGCGACTAATCGACATCTCGGAAAAGTATCGTTGTTAATCTGATCATCGACAAAGGGGTCGATACACAAAATGGTGTCAGTAGCTCCGTCGCCGATGAATCTTGGATCTGATGTGAATATGGTAATTGTAACGGCGTCATTGATTGGTCGTCCACAGGGATCATCGGTGACGGCAAGGGTTAATGTCACCGAGCCATTCTGCATATCCATCGAATCAGGACAATAGAATCGTGCTCCGGCAAACGTATTATCATCCATAAAGATGCCGGTCCCCGAAGAAGTCCACTGAGCCATACTGGCACCGCTACCATTGGCATTGAATGAGGCTCCCAGTGTCGTGAGATCAATGCACTGCAGACCGCAACTAGATGTAGAATTACCGGCGCTAATCATCGCAGAAGGAATATCATTAATGGTTATGCTGCCGATTACCGAGCATGCCGCCATACCCACGGTAGCATCAAAGTATACCACGGTAGGATAGCTAGGTGTCGGAACCGGATTCATTATCATATTCATTCGCGCCGGATCCGAATAAAAAGTCGCCGACATACCGTTTATCCCTTGCGAGGTGAGATAGGCTGCTGCATCAAATGTTGGGGCAGGACAGACCGATGTGGTGAATGCCTGGGGAACGGAACCACCATTCAACTCGGTAAGGGTCACCTGGGCAATAGAAGCACAGGTAACATCACCCGGTACATTGACCCTTGCAAATAAAGTGGTATCAACGTCACAAACATCAATGGTCGCGGCAGTTATTTCATTCAACATGCTATCCGCATCATTGAATGTGGGATAAAATCGAACGACATTCAAACCCGTTGTATCGACACATGCTGCCACAGCACTCATCGTAAATGTGGCACAACCTGTCATAGGATCCTCACACTCAGATTTCATGGCATCCAGTGCCCGGGGACCACCAAATCCAAAATCGATATGGTGCTGATTGTTAGCCAGAGCATCCGTACAAAACATGGCCACAGCAAAGCCAGGCAGCATGTCGCCATCACCGTTGGAGTCGATTGTTGTATCCATTCCCATCAGGGGTGGCGCGATTAAACCGGAATACCCTAAGGCTTCCAGCTGAGACAGGTCAATTCTTATCTCGTAACAATGATTTGGCAATAGATTTTGAAATACATAATGACCTGTGTCATCGCTCATAGTAGAGCCGATGACCTGTAAGCTATTTTCCTTGTCATGCAATACCAATTCCACACCTCTTATTCCAAATTCGATTGGATCTTGTATTCCATTCGCATTGGCATCGCACCATAGATAATTACCGACTTCTCCGGATGGTGCTCCCAAAGCAAACTCAATGTCACCAAGGCCGTTGGCCTTACCAATATTAAACTGATCAACAAAGAGATAGGCATGTGTCTTGGCACCATCTAAGGTGCTGTAATAATGGACCCCCTGGGTAAACAAACCGTTGAAGTCAAAATGCTCCAATGTGGTTTCTATCGGGTTGTGTACCGTGGCGATGACTTCATTGGTTCCATATAGAACAGCAGCACCACCGGTGATTAATTCACCATGATGGGCAAAATCCTTGGCTTGATATTCATCTTCATAAAAAAATTCTCCAGCATAGCTCGGTCCATCGTCGTCTGTGTAAAATACACCGTCATCGTTGTTCCATTCCTCCAGTATATAACTTGTGTCCTTCTTAAAGGCTTTTACAATATCTCCCGATGCATAACCGATGATATAAGTCCGGTTTGGGGTGATGGTACTGTAATTCATATAGCCAGTCTGGTGAGCCCATCGGTCCATTAAATTAATAACCATTGAGCCATCTTCGGTAAAGTTGATATCTGAGATCTGAGGCTGCGGATAGGAACAGAGTAGTCCGCCATCAATATTTTTATGATCATCCAATGGGATATGAGTCATTTCCCAGTTTTCAACCCAGGGTAACCAGGCAGCAGTACGCAATGCCTGGGGATCCTCATAGTCGGCGTTGCTGGTTCTTTCCCGGGGGTAAGCCAATGGAAAAGCAACTTCTTCTTTAAGAGGCGCAGCCATATTATTGGGATCAAACGACATGACCCATCCATGCAAATGATCACGTGCTTGGGTAATGGCAGCATCGTTAACCAGGCCAATATAACCTCTGCCACTATGAAATGCTAATCCCCATGGCCGTAAATTTCCTGACTTGACCAAGCTCTCACCAATGATTTCTATTCCACTGACAAAAGCCTCACGAACTTTTTTCCCAAATTCCCCCTTGAAATGGAGATCTAAAGTCGGTCCTGTTGCTTTCACCGTAAAAGTGTATGTCATAGCCTTTTTCTTCCCGACAGCTGCCGAGACATCAAAATTGTCCATGACTAAAGAATCTTCAGCAATCACGTCAAAAAGTCGATCCCCGGGCTCATAATTATTTGGCTCGGCAAAATGTAGTGTGACGGTATAGACTTCCTCTTTCGGTATCGGGATATTGTAAAAAATGTTTCGACCCTTACGCCAGTTGTGGTACAGAGGTGGAAGGGTCGTCCCCTCTGTTTTGTTCATCGAATTTTCTACCTCAAACTTTTTATATTCAACCTTACTTAAGGTGTCGGAGTACTTATTCCGGTCCCAGGCTATCTTATTCGGATCGGTAAAAGATTCAGCCCCAAAATTGTTTTTATTGCTTCCGGCATTGATATTCCTTCTAAATCTGAAATCTACACTGGGAAGACCATTAAGCGAATCTATGATGTAGTGTTTAAGTTTATTTGCCGTCACATTGATTTCATCGGATGTGACATCAAGGCTTATGAGAGATCTTTGATTTAGATTGACCATCCAAAGTTGTTTCTCATCTTCTGACAGATCAATGTCTCCATAAGCTAATTGGCCTACCTTGTCGAATGCGTCCACATCAAATGATGCACGACCAATGAGTTCGTCTGTAGAAGTAAGTGCATAAATGTCATTGTCACCGATCAGTCCATCTACAATATTTCTGTTGAGAGCACCAAGTTCAATTGTTGGTCCTACTGCGGGCTTATAACCTTCAAGATTGAAACTGCTTAATTCGGGATCATTTGGATTGGAATTATAGTCGAGAACGTAGATACCTCCGGGTCCCTCAGGACCAAGATCTACGTGCCTTTTTAGCACAGTCGATATAAAAGCACGACTCTTGGTGCTTTGATATCCCACACCCCAGGTGGAGCCTAATTCAGCGATGGTAGCATCCATGCGCGGGTTGGGTGCCGTACCTCCATACTCTTGCGAGACACCGTCAACATCGTAAGGAAAAGCAACAAAAGCCGGGCTATTTACTTTATTTCCGGCACTACCTTTCTCAAAACATGGTACTAGAACAAAGGTGTTACTGCTATCAAATTGACGCTCCTTTCGCACGGGCACGTAGAACGTGTTGCCATCTTCCGAAAAGAAAACCGATGTTGGACCAGCCACACCTTCCCTGAGAGATTCATTATATCCGGTGACCTGGATACGCATACGGGATGGTACGATATTCAATTTGAAAGTTCCCGCGCCATCATCCATAAAACCATACATGTTTGCTTTATCATCATAAGCATGTACAGAAAGGCCGGTTATGAGTGTTTCGCCCGTGTCAAAAACGCCATTGTTATTTGCGTCGTGAAAGGTTTTTACAACTATTTCAGCAATAGAAATATTTGAAAAACTCACCATAAGGGTGGCAATAAAGAGCCAGGCCCTCATTCTCGAGTTGGTGTTCATGTGTGTCGTTTTAGGTTTATTGTTCAGTTAACCATTTCGTTTGCAACTCTTTATATATCAAAGAATTATGACATTTTTGACGATAAAGAATTCAACCTTATTAAGGGGCAAAAACCGCACCAAATATTTTTGCAAGCCACTGAAAGTCAGTGGTCTAATCTTGACATTTGATTGGCATGTATAACCGTACTTGGAGTCCTTTGGCAGGGCCAGAAATAATATCGATCCAGGAAGTTCCCAGATAAGAATATATTTGGGAACGCATATCACTTCAGCTTTGGTCAGTAAATGCCCAATCTGAACCTGGACCAGCATCACAAGTTTATTAAAAAGAAATCTTTCTTTTATTTAGTCCCTAGGAGGCCTTAAAGAAGTAAACCCGCTACAGGTTCCTGATCTATAATAGATGTGAGATTGATGCTGATAAGATATTTGTGAGAAGTTTCTAGTACTTTGTCAAGTAAAATATGTTGAATAGTTCTGAGATTATTTTACGGCCTAATCAAGGCGCAAAACACAAGCATAGCCGAAGCTCTGCTGAGTATTTGCAACGCAGAGTAGGTCAAAAAGAAGCCAGAATTAACGACAATCTTTTGCTTGACAAAGTACTAGTCCTGGTCGACCGTTGGCTTGAGACCAAGACCAGCTTTTTCCGAGATCTCTAACATCCGGTTGATTGATTTCACACCCTTTTCAATTACCCAGTCCTCAAGAATGATTTCTGGCAATTCATGCTCCATGCAGATATAAAGCTTTTCCAAAGTGTTACGCTTCATATGAGGGCACTCGTTGCAGGCACAGGTATTGTTTGGTGGAGCTGGAAAGAAAGTTTTATGAGGAGATGCTAACTCCATCTGATGGATGATACCAACTTCTGTAGCCACGATAAATTCATGGGCATCGTTTTCCTTGGTAAAATTGAGCAGGCCAGTGGTAGAGCCAATAAAATCTGCAGAATCCAGAATGTGTGCTTCACATTCTGGGTGGGCAATCAGTAGTGCCTCCGGATGCCTCACTTTTAACTTGGCAATTTTCTCATGCGAAAAAATCTCGTGAACCATGCAAGTGCCGTTCCACAAAATCAGATCTCTGCCTGTCTTCTTTTTCAAATAAGCACCTAGATTTCTATCGGGGGCAAAGATGATTTGTTTATCCTCGGGAATACTTTCAATGATATGCACCGAGTTAGTCGAAGTGCAACAGATGTCGGTAAGCGTCTTCAGTTCTGCGGTGCAGTTGATGTAACTGACCACTACAGCCTCAGGATATTTGTCTTTGAATTTCTTAAATAAATGTGGTGGGCAGGAATCTGCCAGCGAACAGCCGGCTTTCAGATCGGGTAGTAACACTTTTTTTTCCGGTGAAAGCATTTTTGCCGTTTCCGCCATAAAATGAACGCCGGCAAAAACAATGATATCTGCATCGGTTTCCGCAGCTTTTTGCGAAAGGCCAAGACTATCTCCGATATAGTCGGCAATGTCCTGGATCTCTGACTCTTGATAGTAGTGAGCCAGAATAATCGCGTTTTTCTCCTTTTTAAGTCGATTTATCTCGGCAACTAAATCTAAATCAGGATCAATATCCAAATTGAGGTAACCATTCTTTACCAGGTCTTTTGTTGCCATTCTTGTATCCATTGTCATATTTACCAGCCGCTTTTTGTTTGCATTTAGATTTCCCTTTCCGATGTAGTAACGCTACTTTTCCTGGAAAAGTTGAGATACAGTAAAAGTAACCTTTTACTACCTTTCACGTTTATACTACTAATTATATAAATTTGCATTTAACAATTTAAAAATACTCGATTATGAGCATGTACCCTTTAGAACTCGTGGCACCCATGGCCAAAGATTTAACTGATTATGGATTTGAAGGTTTAACCAGTGCTTCACAAGTTGATGAGTTGATGGAAAATCAAGAGGGAACCATGTTGCTGGTGGTCAATTCCGTCTGTGGTTGTGCTGCTGCTATGGCCCGTCCAGGAACAAAGCTGGCACTGACCAACGATAAGAAACCTGACAAATTAGTCACTGTCTTCGCTGGCGTGCACACGGAGGCGACAGCCAGAGCCCGGGAATACATGCTGCCTTATCCTCCATCATCTCCCTCCATTGCTCTTTTTAA
>JABDLW010000566.1 GCA_013001805.1 Saprospiraceae bacterium
CAGGGTGTTAGGTTATCATTCAAAGTCTTGCCCGCCCGGCACGAATGCCGATTCGGACGGGATTTTTTGCTAGCTTTTTGATCAAGCCTGCCTGAATGACTTCAGTCGGGCAGGCAAAAAGCGAAAAGAAATAATTAATTAGTATTAGTGAGGACCATTCATGGGGGAGATCCACTAAATATGAATAAGAACCAAAAATATTTATTACATGAAAAAATATATCGTTTTACAGTATGAAATTCATCAGTGGTTATCTCCACTTCTTTTGGGAGGTATGTTGTTGACCTGTACAGAACCACAAGGAGATCTAAGTCCGCCAGGGCCAAAAATGGAAGCGATATCAAAGGTTGAGCGGGGTAGATATTGGGTCGACGTGATCGGTTGTAATGACTGTCATTCTCCCAAACGGTTTGGGCCTGAAGGTCCACAAGAGATTGCCGAATTGAGTTTATCCGGTTTTCCGCAAGATAGACCGCTCCCACCCATTGATTTAAATGCTGTAGAAAGTGGGTGGGTGATGTTTGTAGAAGACGGTACTGCTTCCGTAGGCCCCTGGGGTGTTTCGTTTGCCGGAAATTTAACCAGTGATGCAACCGGAATTGGCAACTGGACTGAAGAAAATTTTATTCGGGCGATTAAGGACGGAAAATTAAAAGGCCTGGAAGATGAACGCGATTTACTTCCTCCTATGCCCTGGACACTTTACCGGAATCTAACTGACGATGATCTTGCCGCCATATTTGCGTATTTACAGACCGTTCCGGCTGTTGCCAATGTTGTGCCGCCGCCAATCGCCTGGGAAAACCTGAAGTAACCTCTGTTTTTTGGTGGCAGATTAGTGCCAGGTGACACTATCTTTGCGTGTCAAAATCAAAAGGAACTTCTTGCCGGTGCTTTTGGTTCTTACATGATTCTGTTGCATTGAGTTTTTGCATACACCGAAGATAAAAAGGCGGTAATTTTAAGCATGGTTATGAAAGTCAATTTACCTCAATATAGCAGTAAAGATTTCCTGGTGCTCCCGCTGGTTTTATTGCCCTTCACCATGGTAATCAACTATGCTATTTTTGACATACATTATTTTGAGGTTAAAGTATTTGTGGTCTCTACCCTGATAACGGGGATTGTATTTGGCGCCTACTTTATCCTTTGTAGTGCATTGGCGGTAATGATGAGAAATCGTCTCCCTAAAGAATCTCAAACCGGAATCAGACTATTAATTATCATCAGTAACTTTTTAATTATGACCGGCGTGATTTTAGCCTTGCTTTTTTGGGGATACGCCGGGTTGCCTTTTGTGGATCAGGACTTTAGCCAGGGGCGGTTTGTTTGGGCCTATGTCGGGCTTGGCATCATCAATATTTTTCTGACATTTTTATTTGAGGGGATCTCCCGGTTTGATCAATGGAAAATTAATCTGCAAGAAACCGAACAATTACAAAAGACTTATCAACGCAGTCAATTAGCCGGTTTACGTGATCAGGTAAATCCCCACTTTCTATTTAACAGTCTGAATTCCTTGTCGAGCCTGATTGCCGAAGAAGGGGATGAGGCAGAAGAGTTTTTGGATGAGATGAGTAAAGTCTACCGGTATATTTTGAGAAACGATATTGATCAATTTGTCACGTTGCGAACGGAAGTGCAATTTCTGAAATCATACCTGCACTTATTGAAGGTTAGATTTGGCAGGGGATTTCAGGTGAATTTTCATGTAGATGAAATGAGCCTGGATCGATATCTACCTCCACTCACATTGCAGTCGCTTATCGAAATAGCATTTGAGCAAAATACACTCAGTAAGACCAAACCATTAATCATTGAGATCTTCTCCAATGATCAACAGACCCTTTGTATTCGCAACAATATTCAGGCTAAGGAGGTAAGCAATAATTACAATGATAAGGCTCGTCTGGAAGATCTGGTGAAAAAATATGCACTTATGGATCATGCCGAAGTGCTAATTAATCACACTCAAAGCCATCGTACGATATTCATTCCATTACTCAAAAGCAGCGACGGAGTCCCGGTATGAAAAGCTGGTATCTACCAACAAAATTACAATCATATTCGTTTATCGCATCCATGCCGATTATCGACGTGCTTACCAATTATATCATGTTTGATGACGATCTATTTCGCAATATCAATATCTGGTTGGTATCTTTTCCCATAATTTATGTCTTGGGTGCTCTTTCCTGGTATGGTCATGTTTTAATTGGGAATTCTATCAGAAGCCGCTATCCACTACTACATCAAACTAAGTTACGAATATTGATTCTAGCTCTCTGTATCATACCTTTTATGAGCTTTACGGTATGCGTTATTTTCCTGATTTATGACACCCTGCATATATTGGATTATAATTTGAGTCTTAGCGACCTAAAAATGGGCCTTTTAGTGGGTTTTTCTGTTAATGCGATCTTCGAATCTTTGTATGAGGCAGATTTTACCCTGGAACGCTACAAGCAGAGCTTATTAGAGAAGCAATATCTCCAACAATTGATTGCAAGTCAGGAATTCGATGCCTTGAAAAAGCAGGTCAATCCCCACTTCTTATTCAATTGCTTCAACACGCTCTCATCGTTGATTTCAATTGACCGGGTGCAGGCCAGTGAATTCCTGGATGAATTGAGTAAGGTCTATCGCTATCTTTTACGCAACAATGAAGAGAGCCTGAGCACAGTAGAAAATGAAGTGAGATTTATTGAATCGTATGCTCAACTGTTAAAGACCCGTCATGGTACTGCTATCGAACTTAATATCGATATTGATCCCGGATACGCCACCTACTTAATACCGTCTTTGTCGTTGCAGCTGCTGGTTGAGAACGCTGTCAAGCATAATGTGCTGGACAAAGGGCAACCGCTGGTAATTGATATTTTTTCTACGGCTGGCAACCGCTTAATTGTCAATAATAATTTACAGCGGAGAAAGGATGATGTAGCTAGCAATGGGGTAGGAATAGCAAATATTAAATCAAAATATAGTTTGTTGGGGCAAGATGGTTTTCAGGTGATGGAAGATGCCATGAATTTTACGGTGGTTTTACCATTGATCTGGAATCATGGTTCCAATGTTGTCGATTTCACTGCAAATGGATTACAAAAAATTCACCGATCATGAATGTTCTAATTGTCGAAGACGAAGACCTTGCCGTAAAAAAGTTGCAAAAAACACTTTTGCTGGTAGATCCCGGGGTCAATATTGTCGGGGTCGAAGATAGTATTGTTTCTACGGTCAACTGGCTGCAAAACAACCCGGAGCCAGATC
>JABDLW010000580.1 GCA_013001805.1 Saprospiraceae bacterium
CTACGGGGACTTTTTACGATGTGATGGTCAAAATGTAAGAGCTGAAAAAGCCACTCCTTGACCACTGTTTTACCATTGCTCCCAGTAATCGCGATTACGGGTAAATCAAAGTTTCGTCTGTGGAACGCCGCTATGGATTGCAGGGCTGCAAGCACGTCATCAACGAGGATGATGTTAGCCTCAGATATTTGATCTACATCAACATGCTGAGATACGAGGAAATTTCGAACGCCTTTTACGTACAGGTCGGCAATGAAAGTATGTCCATCCTGACGCGATCCCTTTAAAGCAAAAAAGAGAGATCTTGCCGGATTCTGCAGTTGGCGGCTATCTACCAATAAGAAATGAATTTCATCTCCCGGAGCCGGTTTGTTCAACCATTTTCCTCCTACAATATCAGTAATCTTGTCCGCCCGGTAATTCATTCAATCTCTACACTAGATCAAATCCAATGTCTTTTCTGAAGTATGCACCCTCAAAGGTCACGGCACCTGCACGATCACGACTTTTGTCAACAGCTTCTTCGACTGTCTCACCAAACGAAGTAACCGCTAGGACACGTCCCCCATTGGTCACTGTCTGATCACCTGCTTTGCGTGTGCCAGCATGAAATATGATACCCTCATCGAAAGCATCCAGTCCCTTAATAACCTTACCTTTTTCGTAGGGTCCCGGATAGCCACCAGCTACGACAACAATGGTGGCTACAGTTTTTTCGCTAATGGATATCATTTGCTTGCTTAAAGTGCCCGAGCAAGCAGATAAGCATAACTCAATCAGGTCATTGTTCAACCGGGCTAATACCGATTGGGTCTCCGGATCTCCCAAACGGCAGTTGTATTCAATTACCATCGGGTTGCCAGCCACATTGATCAATCCGAAGAAAATAAATCCACAGTACTCCAGATCATCTTCCTGGATCCCCCGGATTGTCGGTTGAATAATTTCACTTTCCACCCGTTGCATTAATGCTGGTGTGACAAAAGGAACTGGTGAAATAGATCCCATACCTCCGGTGTTAAGTCCGGTATCACCTTCCCCAATTCTCTTATAGTCCTTTGCTACCGGCAAAATTTTATAATCCATTCCATCGGTTAGAACAAACACTGAAAACTCAATCCCGTCAAGAAATTCCTCAATAACCACAGTACTTCCCGCTTCACCAAACTTCCCACTCAACATTTCCCTAAACTCGGAGATGGCTTCTTCGTGACTTTGGCAAATAAGCACTCCTTTACCCGCCGCCAATCCATCTGCCTTGAGTACAATTGGCAACTGCTGTTGTTGAAGAAAGCCGATGCCTTCATCCATTGTGGTTTTGGTGAATTCGTGATACTTAGCTGTTGGAATTTGGTGCCTGGCCATAAAATCTTTTGAAAAGGACTTTGATCCCTCAAGTTGCGCACCACTAGCTCTGGGACCAACTACTGGCAAGGATGGGAAATCAAGGGCCAATCGATCGGCCAGTCCATTAACTAGCGGAGCTTCGGGTCCAATAATCACCAATTCAATATGATGCTGTCTTACGGCGTGGGAAACAGAGGCAAAGTCATTTATATCAATCGGAATATTCGTTCCGTGATCCGATGTCCCGGCATTTCCCGGAGCAATAAAAAGCTGGGGCAGATTCTTACTCTGACTCAGTTTCCAGGCGATTGCATGTTCACGGCCACCACTTCCAAGCAATAGGATATTCATTAAATCAAAATTATATAGGTTAAGGGGCAAAGATGCATAGTTTGTCCCCATATTTTTAGTGCCAGAACAAAAGAAGAGTTTAGTTTTGCTGCATTTTTGACTCTAGGGGACTCTATTCGCGTATACATTATGATTTATTGAAATTTAAAATATGTTAATTATCAATTACTTAAAGTTTATAAATAATCATAATTGGTATGACTTTTGAGCTACCCATGATCACATGACACAACAGTAAGCTGTAAGTAGAATGATTGCATATGTAAAAGGCCAGATAACATTTAAAAATCCCACCTACGTGTATATTGAAAGTGGGGGAGTAGGATATCATGTCAACATCACCCTGAATACATATTCACGTATTGAGAAACTCGAAACAATAAAACTTCTGACTCACCTGGTGGTAAAAGAAGATTCCCATACCCTCTTTGGTTTTTTTGATAATGAGGAGAGAGATTTGTTTGTGCATTTACTGTCGGTGTCCGGTATCGGACCCAATACCGCGAGAATTGTACTTTCATCGCTCACACCTGAGGATGTTCGCAGGGCAATTTTAACAGAAGACGAGATGGTTTTTAAGCAGGTGAAGGGCATCGGTTCCAAAACCGCAAAGCAAATTATTCTAGATCTAAAAAATAAGGTTTCGCGGAGTTCTGATACCGGCGCAGCGGCACCGCTCAGAGACAATACTTTGCAGGAGGAAGCGTTATCTGCTTTATTGGCTCTGGGATTCAATAAACAGAGTGTAATCAAGGCAATTACGGAAGTTTATAGAGCCGATCCTGATCTTGCTGGCGTAGAGTCACTTATAAAAGCATCTTTAAAGAAATTATCCTAAAGATTTGAGGGATGCCTGAATATAAAGATGCAGGATATGATATGCGTTTGCAAAATAATTTGATTAGTGAAGCGTAGTTAAGAAGTGAGATCAGAATTTGACAACATTGTAGCTCGAAACATCGACTGTTTTAAAATGAATGGCAGCAGAACTATTTTTCTTGTGCTGATCGGCACATTGGTATTCTATGCTGCAAAAGCTGGTGTTGGATTTCACAGTAACTTGCCTGATCCCTATACCACCTCTCCAAAATCTACGGTGCTGGATACCGTACCGCCATTAAAAGATCGCATCGGTTCCTTCACCGATGATCGCCTAAGAAATCCCTTTGACCTGCGCGACCCAAAAATCGTCGAACAATCAATCGAATATGATGCTGAATCCGGTGAATATGAGGTGACCGAAAAGATTGGAAATGACTATTTCCGCTCGCCATCCTATATGAGTTTTGATGAATACCTTGAATATAAAGCCAAGGCACAAGAGCGGGAGTATTTTCAAAGACTTGCCGGTATTAGCTCGGCTGGAGGTGAGATCGGTCCGGACATAGATCCTATCAAGAAATTTGACCTCTCAAACAGCTTAATTGATCGCCTTTTTGGGGGCACAACGGTAGACTTAAATCCCAAAGGCAATATTGGAATAACCCTGGGTTATGACTATCAAAATGTCCAGAATCCCGTACTGCTTGAACGGCAGCAAAAAAACGGAGGCTTTGATTTTGACATGGACATTCAAATGAATATGGATGGTCAAATCGGAGATAAACTAAAGTTGAATGCCAACTACAACACACAGTCCACCTTTGACTTCGACCGCCAACTTAAATTGCAATATGATAGTGAGCAATTTAGTGAGGATGAAATCTTAAAAAAGATCGAAGCTGGTAATGTGAGCCTGCCACTAAAAGGCACGCTTATCCAGGGTAGTCAAAGCCTTTTTGGCTTAAAGACCGATCTCCAGTTTGGACGGTTAAAACTGACGACCATCATTTCACAGCAAAACTCCGAAAAGAAAGATCTGAAAATCGAAAAAGGTGCTCAGATACAGGAGTTTGAGATAGAAGTAGACGATTATGATGAAAACCGGCATTTCTTCCTCTCGCATTATAATCGAAACATCTTTGAACCGGGTTTAAGTAACCTACCCCAGATCAGCAGCCTTTATAACATTACGAAGGTAGAGGTCTGGATTACTAATGATCGCCGCGAGACGGAAAACACGCGAAATATCGTGGCACTGGCTGACTTAGGGGAATCCGCCCGAATGACCAGTACCAATCCTAACCTGCAGCCATCTGCGATGATCAAGAATCCCGACATCTCCGGCACGATAGAGCTACCGGATAACGGATCTAATCCACTTTATGGCCTTTTAGTCAATGATCAGGTTGTGCGCGATGTCAATACCGCAGTCTCTTCACTAAGGAGTATGCCTTATAGTATGGTGGCTTCCCGCGAATTTGAAAAAGTTCGCGCCCGTAAGTTGCGGGAGTCCGAGTATACACTCAATACCCAGTTAGGTTTTATCTCAATCAATACCAGCTTACAACCCGATCAAGTCCTGGGCATCGCCTATGAATATACTTATAATGGTAAAAAGTTTCAAGTCGGTGAACTTTCTTCCGATTTTCCGTCGGAGACCGAAGATGAGACTGTCCTCTTTGTCAAATTGCTGAAAAGCACCACTCAACGAACAGATGTACCTGCCTGGGACCTGATGATGAAAAATGTCTACTCTATTGGAGCTTATCAGGTGAGCCGCGAAGATTTTTATCTCGACGTGTTTTACGAAGAGCCAGGTAAGGGAGAAAAAAGATTTTTACCTGCGTCCTCCGGCAATCTGGCGAGCCGGCCCTTATTATCGTTACTCAATCTTGACAACTTAAACCCTCTGGGTGATCCACAGCCGGATGGTGCTTTTGACTTCGTTCCCGGTGTGACCATTTTTCTCAATACGGGTAAAATTATGTTTCCGGTGCTTGAGCCTTTTGGATCATCACTGGCCAAACAATTTGATGACCCGGAAGAAGCGAAGAAATTTGTATATCAACAACTGTACGATAGCACATTATTTATCGCCCAGGAGTATCCCGACCTTAACCGGTTTACCATCAGAGCTCGATTTAAATCCAGTTCAACCAATGAGTACTCTCTGGGTGCTTTTAATGTACCTCAGGGATCGGTCAGGGTCTCTGCGGGAGGAACCCAACTGGTTGAGGGACGTGACTATGACGTTGATTACAATTTGGGTAAAGTACGAATCATCAATGAGGCCTACATTAATAGCAGCGTGCCAATTAATGTCTCATTTGAAGACAATGCACTCTTCAGTTTCAATCGCAAGACCATGTTAGGATTGAGAGCAGACTACGAAGTCAGTAAAAACCTCAATCTGGGTTTAACCTACATGCATTTGTTTGAAAGGCCTTATACTCAGAAAGTAAATATTGGTGAAGATCCCATCAACAACCGGATCATCGGTCTGGATGTCAACTACAGCAAGGAGGCTCCATGGCTTACAAGGTTGGTTGATCGCATTCCTTTGATCAGTACCAAAGCGCCTTCAAATATTACTTTTGCGGCAGAAGGTGCCATTCTGAAGCCAGGTCACAGCAAGGCCATTAATCCCGAAGGTTCGAAAGGGGGTACCCTCTACATAGATGATTTCGAGGGGAGCTCAATAGGTATTGACCTCAGAACTCCCTCTACAGAATGGGTGATTGCAAGTATCCCTCAAAATGATGAAATCAATAGCAATCCTAGATTTCCGGAATCCAATCTTAACAACACTGTTTTATCCGGAGTAAACCGGGGTCTTATAAATTGGTATCGAATCGAGACCAATATTCGTGGAGCCGCTGACGAAAACAACCCATTTACGGCACAGGTTTCACAGCAGGATATCTTTCCTAACCGGTCACCGGTTTTTGGATTTAACAACAATATCCAGGTTTTTGATGTGCATTATGACCCTACCGCCAGGGGGCCATATAATTTTGATGTCGATGGTGGAACAACTTATAGTGCAGGTCTTGATCCCGAAGGCAAATTACTGGAGCCCGAAACACGCTGGGCCGGGATCATGCGTGATTTGCGCAACACTGATTTTCAAGCTGCCAATATCGAATACATTGAATTCTGGGTATTAAATCCATATGCGGATCAGGGACAAGGCCGAAGACTAAATGACGATGGAAAACTTTTCCTCAATCTGGGAAACATCTCTGAAGATATTTTGCCGGATTCCAGAATGTCTTATGAAAATGGATTGCCAACAGCGACCAGTACTGCACCTCTTGATACCACCGCATGGGGATTGATCCCGATTGTACAAGACTTGACAAGCGCTTTTGGAATCGACCAGCAAGACCGTACCGAACAAGATCTGGGTTACGATGGTCTTTCGGATGATCAGGAAAGGGATTTCTTTCAGGATTATATAGCCGCCAACAGCAACTTGCTCGCTGATGCGAAAGCCGCCATAGCTGAAGATCCGGCCAACGACAATTTTCAACATTTTCGCGACTTTGGTGATAATGTTGGGGTCTTCGAACGCTATGCAAAATATAACAATGCGCAAGGCAACTCCAAAGCGGCGACGGGAAACACCTTACAATCCAGTACAAATTATCCTGACAAGGAGGATCTCAACGACGATAATACACTCAATGAATCAGAAGCCTACTATCAATACGAAATTCCGATAGAGCACGACGGGTTAGGGGGTCTGGCCATCAATGAATTTATTACCGATACGATCCGGGCAGCCCGGTCCGGTGAGATCTGGTATCGTTTTCAGATTCCCCGCGAACGTTTCACAACCACTGTGGGAAGTATTCAGGACTTTCGTTCCATTCGCTTTATTCGAATGTACATGGCAGAATTCAGCGAGCCCGTCACTCTGCGGTTTGCCAAATTTGATCTAGTACGAAATCAGTGGCGGAAATACACCCGTAGCCTGAGAGGATCGGGAATCGGTGAACCCAATAATACCCCCTCTACACTACAGTTTGACATTGCATCGGTCAATATAGAAGAGAACAGCAAGAAATTTCCTTTTAATTATGTATTGCCTCCGGGCATCATACGGGAAAGATCAGTTGGTACTTACGCCAACATCCAAAGAAATGAGCAGTCGCTTGCACTAAATATTTGTGATCTGGAAGACGGTGAAGCCGCAGCTATGTATAAGAATCTCAATGAAGATTTCCGAAACTATGACAGTCTGCAGATGTTTGTCCATGCAGAGGCAACAGAAGATATCCAGATAGATCCGGGAGAGACCACTTTGTTTGTACGACTGGGAAGTGATTATACCCAGAACTACTATGAGTATGAGATCCCATTGACCATGTCAGATCCCAGGGCAGCTGATACGGCCAATTTTGAAGACCTGGCAGAAATCGTTTGGCTTCAGTCAAATACGCTAAACGTGCCCCTTACACTATTAAAAGACAAAAAGGTTGAAAGAAATAATAGCGGCGCATCCTTAACCGAACCCTGGGAGACCGAGGATCCGGCAAATGGTAATAAGATCCGCATAAATGGTAATCCCAATCTCGGTCTGGTCAAGGGCTTAATGATCGGAGTACGAAATACCTACGACGATGGCCTCGATAAATGCCTGGAGGTTTGGGTTAACGAGTTGAGATTAAGCGGCCTGAATGAAGATGGTGGGGTCGCCGGCCTGGCCCGGTTGGACCTGCAATTGGCCGATTTCGGGAGACTTTCGTTAAGTGGCAACTACAGCAGCATTGGTTGGGGAGCCATAGATCAAAAACTAGCAGAACGAAGTCTGGATGAGGTAGTGCAATACGACATCGCCACTAATCTCGAACTAGGGAAGTTTTTTGGCGAAAAAAGCGGATTGCGGATTCCTTTCTATGCCCAATATTCAGCCACCATGAGTAATCCAAAATTTGATCCTTATGATCGCGACATTGAACTGAAGGATAAATTGAGGGATACGGATGACCGCACACTACGTGATTCACTGCGGGAGCAAGCCATCGATTTTACTTCAATCAAGGGCTTTAATTTTACGAATGTGCGCAAAGAACGCACGGGCAAAAAAGCTGCAAAGGCCCCAAAACCATGGGACATTGAGAATTTCAGTGTCACCTATGCCCAATCCGAAATTTTGCGCCATGATCCCATTATCGAGCGGGATCAGACAGATGAACAAAGGGGCTCGGTTGATTATAACTATTCAGCAAAACCGCTTTACATACAACCTTTGAAATTTTTAGGCCAGGACTCCAAATTACTCAAGTTTCTCACTGAATTTAATTTTAATCCAATCCCAAACTCATTTGCCGTGAATTCGGCGCTGGCACGACAAAAATCAACCAAATCATACCGCTTCTCTGAGCCCGAATTTAAGACCTGGTATACTAAGAAGTTTGTGTGGGAACGGAATTACGATGTAAACTGGGATTTTTCCAAATCCTTGAAATTTCGATTTAATGCATCAAATAATTCGGTCATTGATGAACTCAATGAACGTGATCCAAACTTTACCCCCGAAGCCAATAGGGATACAATCCTTGCCGGTTTACGCAATTTTGGCCGTACCAAAGACTATAGCCACAATATCACTTTAAGTTATAATGTCCCTCTGCAGCATTTTCCTCTTTTGGATTTCGCGCAGATCAGGGCCCAGGCCACGGCAAATTACGGTTGGAGTGCAGCTGCTTTGAATGTCGACTCATTGGGTAATGTCATTCAAAATCAGCAGACCCGGCAAATCACAGCTGACCTGAATTTTGAAAAATTGTATAACAATATACCCTACCTGCGTAAAATTAACCAGGGTAGACGACCGACAAGTACCGGCAGGGGTAATACCACTCGCCCTTCACAAAGAAATGCCGATGCTGATGATAAGAAAAAGGAATCCAGAGACCCGGGAGCCGTTGAGCGCCTCTTTATCCGGCCTTTGATGGCTTTACGAAAGGCCAAGTTTCAATATACCGAAAATCTGGGAGCAGTGGTACCGGGGTTTACTCCGACACCTTCTCTCTTTGGTTTGAGTAAAGGATGGGATTCACCCGGTTATCCTTTTATTTTAGGTATGCAACCCGACGATGCATGGTTTGAAGAGGCAATACAACCAGACAACAACTGGATTACCGAGAATA
>JABDLW010000596.1 GCA_013001805.1 Saprospiraceae bacterium
CCCTAATGTTTCTGAAGAGGCTACAAAAGACCTTGATGAGCACGGGATGATTAGAATTGGTGCCGAGGTTAAGCCTGGCGATATTCTTATTGGTAAGATTACTCCAAAAGGAGAGTCGGATCCTACGCCGGAGGAAAAACTCTTGCGAGCCATTTTTGGTGATAAAGCAGGTGATGTCAAGGATGCTTCTTTAAAAGCTCCGCCCTCCACCAAAGGTGTCATCATTGACAAACAGTTGTTTGCCCGGGCTAAGAAAGACAAAACCAAAAAGGCACAGGAGAAAAACATACTGACCAGATTAGATGATCAGCATGCCATTGTCCTTAATGAGTTAAAGACTTTATTAGTTGATAAGTTGAATGCATTGGTAGACTCAGCTTCCACTGAAGGAATCAAGAGCGTTTACAACGAGATGCTGGTGAAGAAAGGTACCAAACTTAATAAGAGTGTTCTGAAGAACATTGATTATGGGGTGGTAGACTACACAAACTGGACAAAAGATGAAAAAATAAATGGTCTGATTGCACGGTTGCTTCATAACTATAACATTAAGGTTAATGAGGAAATCGGGCGATATAAACGGGAGAAATTTAACGTATCTATCGGTGATGAATTACCCGCGGGCGTTCTGAAGCTGGCCAAGGTATATATGGCGAAGAAACGTAAACTTAAAGTGGGTGATAAGTTGGCCGGCCGGCACGGTAATAAAGGGATTGTATCGAGAATTGTTCGGGTTGAGGATATGCCATTCCTGGAGGATGGAACACCAGTTGATATCGTGCTGAACCCCCTTGGAGTACCCTCCCGGATGAACCTGGGGCAGATTTTTGAAACTGTACTGGGTTGGGCTGGTGAGAAACTAGGGCTGAAATTCTCCACCCCGATATTTGACGGTGCATCACTTGACGAGATCGAAGACTTTATCAAGCAAGCGGAGTTACCAAGCTACGGGCAAACCTATCTGTACGATGGTGGAACGGGAGATCGATTTCATCAGCAAGCTACGGTCGGTGTAATATACATGCTCAAATTGTCACACATGGTTGATGATAAAATGCATGCCAGATCGATAGGACCATACTCATTGATCACGCAACAGCCATTGGGAGGTAAGGCTCAGTTTGGTGGGCAACGATTTGGTGAGATGGAAGTTTGGGCTTTGGAGGCCTTTGGGGCATCGACCATTCTTCAAGAACTCCTCACGATCAAATCAGATGATATTATTGGTCGTGCCAAAACTTATGAAGCTATCGTAAAAGGAGATAATCTTCCTGAGCCTAGTATACCAGAATCATTCAATGTTTTGATTCACGAATTAAGGGGTTTGGCATTGGATGTGAAATTTGATTAATAAATGCACTTTATAAAAAGTCTAAAATATGTCTCTTAAAAAATCATTAAATAAACAAAAAGCAGACTTTGATAGCATAACCATCAGCTTGTGTTCGCCGGATGAGATATTGGAGAGGTCCTATGGAGAAGTGCTGAAACCGGAAACGATCAATTACCGGTCTTATAAGCCAGAGCGTGATGGGTTATTTTGCGAAAGGATTTTTGGCCCGGTCAAAGATTACGAGTGCTATTGTGGCAAGTACAAGAGGATTAGATATAAAGGCATTGTTTGCGATCGCTGTGGAGTAGAGGTAACAGAAAAGAAAGTAAGACGCGAACGCATGGGACACTTGAAGTTGGTAGTACCGGTGGTACATATCTGGTTCTTCAAGTCGCTACCTAACAAAATTGGCTACATGCTGGGATTGTCCTCTAAAAAATTGGAGTCGATCATCTACTATGAGCGCTACGTCGTGGTACAGGCCGGCACGAAAGAGACAGAGGGTATAAATTATCTTGATTTACTTACGGAAGAGGAGTACTTTGAGATTCAAGACTCACTTCCCCGGGAAAATCAAATGTTGGAAGACGAAGATCCCAACAAATTTATTGCCTTGATGGGTGCGGAAGCCGTGCGAGAACTGTTGATGCGACTTGATTTGGATGATCTTTCCTATGCTCTTCGTATGCAGGCTGCCACCGAGACCTCGCAGCAGAGGAAGTCTGAAGCATTGAAGCGATTGCGGGTAGTGGAGGCCTTTAGAGATGGAGTAACCCGAATTGAAAACCGGCCAGAGTGGGCGGTCATACAGTATTTACCTGTCGTACCTCCTGAGCTGCGACCATTAGTACCTTTAGATGGTGGTCGATTTGCCAGCTCGGACCTAAATGATCTTTACCGCAGGGTCATCATTAGAAATAATCGACTCAAAAGGCTTTTGGAGATAAAGGCTCCTGAAGTGATTTTGCGGAATGAGAAACGTATGCTGCAAGAGGCAGTAGATTCATTGTTTGACAATTCCAGGAAATCTAATGCCGTCAAAGCTGAAGGCGGGCGACCGCTGAAGTCTTTGAGTGACATCCTGAAAGGGAAACAAGGTCGTTTTCGGCAAAACTTATTAGGTAAACGGGTAGACTATTCCGGTCGTTCGGTCATTGTAGTGGGACCAACTCTGAAACTTCATGAGTGTGGTTTGCCTAAGGGAATGGCAGCAGAGCTCTTTAAACCTTTTATCATCAGAAAACTGATCGAGCGGGGAATTGTCAAGACGGTGAAATCTGCAAAGAAACTGGTTGACAAGAAAGATCCGGTGATTTGGGAGATTCTGGAGAATATCTTAAAGGGTCATCCGGTACTGTTAAACCGGGCACCGACGTTGCACCGTTTATCCATACAGGCATTTCAACCAAAATTGATCGAAGGAAAGGCCATTCAACTCCACCCATTGGTATGTGGAGCTTTTAACGCCGACTTCGATGGTGATCAAATGGCGGTGCATTTGCCGTTGAGTCAGGCCGCTATTCTTGAAGCACAAGTGCTGATGTTGTCTTCGCATAATATCTTAAACCCTCAGGATGGTTCGCCGATTACACTGCCATCCCAGGATATGGTTTTAGGTCTTTATTATTTGAGCAAGGAAAGAAGTTTGCCGGAGGGAAAGGACGAGAGTACTATCCGTACATTCTATTCGCCTGAGGAAGTCATGATTGCTTACAATGAAAATCAAGTGGATCTTCATGCTCCCATAAAAGTCAGGGTTAAAGTGCAAAAGGAGGATGGGGAAATCGGCTATGATCTTGCGCGTACATCAGTGGGCTTGGTGCTGTTTAACCGTGCCGTGCCAAAGGGTGTTCCCTTTATTAACGAGCTTTTGACCAAGAAGAACCTAAAGACGATCATTAGCAATATCATTATTTTAACTAACCTTGAAACTACAGCAGAGTTTCTGGATAATATCAAGGATCTTGGCTTTTACTGGTCCTTTAGAGGTGGTCTTTCATTCAACCTCGGTGATTTGATCACACCAACAGTTAAGGCCAGAATTCTCGAGGAGGCTCAAAGCGAAGTTGACGAGGTTTGGGAAAATTACAACATGGGTCTCATTACCAACAATGAGCGATACAATCAAATCATTGATAAGTGGACCTACGCGGATAATACCATTACCGACAACCTTCTCAAGGAGTTATCAGAGCACAAAGATGGTTTCAATTCGGTATATATGATGTTGCATTCTGGTGCCAGAGGATCAAAACAGCAGATTAAGCAGTTGTGTGGCCTTCGGGGACTAATGGCAAAACCAAGAAAATCAGGTGACACCGGTGGTGCGATTATCGAAAACCCAATTTTATCCAATTTCCTCGATGGGCTTTCAGTACTGGAATACTTTATTTCCACTCACGGTGCCCGGAAAGGTCTGGCTGATACCGCCTTGAAGACGGCGGATGCAGGGTATCTTACCAGAAGGTTGGTGGATGTCTCACAGGATGTTGTCATCATGGAAGAAGACTGTGGAACATTGCGTGGTAATGATACATACGCATTAAAGGACAACGAAAAAGTGATACAGCCTTTGGCGCGAAGAATCGAAGGCCGGTTTTCATTGTATGATATTGTTCATCCCGTGACAGATGAAGTGATCGTACCTGCGGATGGCTATATTGGTGAGAAAATAGCGGACTATATTGAAGATGTAGGAATAGAAATGGTGGCTATCCGGTCGGCCTTGACTTGTGAAACCAAACGGGGAATTTGCCGAAAGTGTTATGGTAAGAACCTCGCTACCGGTAGGATTGCTGAACGGGGAGATGCCGTAGGAATTATTGCTGCTCAATCTATTGGAGAGCCAGGTACGCAGCTTACTTTACGTACCTTCCACGTGGGTGGTATTGCCTCAGTTACCAAAGCTGAGTCGGAATTGACATCTAAGTTTGATGCAGTGGTTGAATTCGACGGCATTAAGACAACGAAATTGTCCGAAAATGGTACAACCAAAGAAGTGGTACTCTCCCGAACCGGTGAAATCAGGTTGGTTGATCCAAAGGGTGGCAAGTTATATACATCATTGTATATTCCTTATGGAGCCAGAATCTTTGTCAAAGATCGCCAGGAGGTAAAACGCGGAGATGCGCTTTGTGAATGGGATCCATTTAACGCTGTGATCATTTCAGAGTTTTCGGGTGTTGCTGAATTTGAATCGATAGAAGAAGGTGAGACCTACCGCATCGAGCGTGATGATCAGACAGGATATGCTGAAAAAGTAGTAATCGAGTCTAAGAAGAAGAGGAAGATACCGGTAATAAAGATTGTTGACAAAGATGGAGAAGAACAGCGAACCTATAACTTACCGGTAGGGGCTTATATATCTATCGATGATGGTGATGCCATCATCTCGGGTCAAATCATTGCTAAGATCCCTCGCAACCTGGGTAAAATTTCCGATATCACAGGTGGTCTGCCCAGGGTTACCGAGTTATTTGAAGCTCGTAATCCTTCTAATCCTGCGGTCACAGCCGAGATAGATGGTGTTGTTTCTTTCGGTAAGATCAAGCGGGGAAATCGCGAAGTTATTGTTACTGCCAAGGATGAACAAGTAAGAAAATATCTGATCGGCCTTTCCAAGCATATCTTAGTACAGGAAGGAGACTTTGTCCGGGCAGGAACTCAACTTTCCGATGGATCCATCGCTCCGAGCGATATTTTGGATATCAAGGGACCTTTTGCCGTTCAGACTTATTTGGTAAATGGCGTGCAGGAAGTATACCGGGCTCAGGGAATCACAATCAACGACAAGCATATTGAGGTGATTGTCAGACAAATGATGCGAAGAGTGGTTATAGTGGATCCGGGCGATACGAGTTTCCTGGAGGGGGAAGCGGTAGAAAAGTATGATTTCTTAGAACAAAACGATTGGATTTTTGATAAGAAATTTATTACAGATGCCGGTGACTCTAATAAGTTAAAAGCTGGACAGCTGGTCTCTTTACGACAGCTAAGAGAAGAGAATAGTTATCTCAAACGAAACGACCTGAAAAGCGTTGAGTACAGGGATGCCGTGGCAGCTACTTCAAGTCCTGAATTACAGGGTATTACTAAATCTTCGCTGGGAACCCATAGTTGGATTTCAGCGGCGTCGTTCCAGGAAACCACCAAAGTTCTGAGTACAGCAGCAATTGCTGCCAGAGTCGATGGCTTGATTGGTCTAAAGGAAAACGTAATTGTGGGTAAGAAGATACCTGCTGGTACCGGATTGAGAAAATTCAGATCTTTGATTGTAACCGGTGAGCCGGTGGTCGAGAAAGAAACGTCTTCCATAATGGAATAGACGAAGGATATATTTCGATTCTTTTGAAATTTAGAACAGGCTGCAGGATTAATTTTCTGCAGCCTTTTTTAGGTGTGCCAGGCAGCGTGAATTTAATATCTCTCATCCGCGGTCTCATTTTAGCAGTAAATAAAGGTACCCTTGAGTCGTTTGTCACATCGTGTAATCTCAGAGGGTGCTGTAGTTTTGAAAAATGTTTCAAAAAATTTCGTTGAAATATTTAATATTGAAACTTTTTCGGGATGTAGCGCAGTCCGGTAGCGTGCTTCGTTCGGGACGAAGAGGTCGCTGGTTCGAATCCAGTCATCCCGACAAAGCATTTAGCGGTCGGTGACGAAGTCAGCGACTATTTACCTGGACGAGGCCCACTGAGCCTAGCTCAAGTGGTCAGAGGAAAGGGAAATAAGCGAAGCCCGGCGAGCCGCTCAATGCTTTGTCCCCATTCCCCCGTTCTGGATCAGCGAAGCTAATCCAGTCATCCCGACAAGGAACCTCGTATGCTGGCAAGAGCCAACTGGCATTTTGGGACGAAACTCACTGAGCCGAGAGCTCAAAGTGAGTTGAGGATCGGAATGCAAGGAGCGTTAGCGAGAACGCGAGGTTCCTTGGGTCTCACACCTTTATCTGGATCAGCGGAGCTAATCCAATCATCCCGACAAGGAACCTCGGTGCAGAAGGACCATTCCTGCACTCGAAAACGCCGTCGTTGGCATCCTTGCCAACGACACCAAATTTAAACAACAACGCAGTAAACCCAGGAACCAGCCAGATCATTTCTAGCAAAGATATTAGTCTGCTCAAAGCAGTCGAGGGGCAAAGGACCACATTAAGAGTGCGACTTAAGTAAAAAGAAAAGAATGGTGTTAGATACAGTGATATTCATTTTTTGACTCAATTTGATCAATATGCTATCGTCAACGGAATCGAATTAAAAAGCTTTTTTTGACCTTCTTTTCCGCCGTCAAATTCCAGGGTCAAAGTATATTGAGTATCATACACAAAATCAATACGGGATTCATCTTTGAAAAAGTTTGTATAGATGTTTTGATAATCCTTTTTGGGGATTCCGAATTTGACTTTGGTTAAGATTTTTATACCCAATTTGTGATTTGTCGGTTCCAGGGCCAGGGCACCGGGGTCACTCGATGGCAGACGACAGGTCCAGGGCAGATATTCACTTTGCTCATTGGTGAGAATGTCAAATGATTGACCCGTTGGCAGATAGGTTGGCCGGTATTCAAGGGCATTCTTAAACAAATCATGGAGTTCTTCAGAAGAATCTAAACACAGCCCAAATGGTGAACAGCCATTTTGTCTGTGATTTGCTCGCTGCCATAATTTCGTGGGTGCTGTTAGTGGGCTTCTTATTTCTCTTGCATCAATTATCCAGGCTATTTCCAGAAAAAAATTAGAAAAATAAAATTTCCGGTTTCTTGTCCCTTGCCCAGGATGCACCCGGTTGCTTCCCTCAGTTAGTCCACCTTGTACCAGTTCATCTGCTTCTTGTCCTTGCCTATCTGAGAAGATAATTACGTGATTTATCCGCATGTCGAGATTTTTCTTACCCCTGCCCGTCCACTTTAATTAAAACCACCAAATTTTAAATATCCTATTGCTCTCTGCCAAATATTTTGTCAAAAAACTTCTTGCGTTTCTTTTTTCGTTCTCTTTTCTCCAATATTTTTTCATTCTTCTCACGAATCCTTTGGCTATATTCACTGAGGGTTTCGGAGTCTTTCCGTGGTGATTTACGCAAAATATCTTTTAATTCGGAAGTGTCTATTTCAGCAGCAACTTGACTGAATTCCAATAGCTGTTCTACATCTAAAATCGAATCAAAGAATTCCGGAAGTTCCGGTAAATAATGGGGACAGTCGAGCAGCGCCAGAAGAGTATCCACTGGTTTCTGGAAAGATCCCTGCATGTACCTGGAGGTGCGCTTATTTTTTTGCACGCGCTGCATAAACAGCCCCCAAATTGGCAAGGCCGTATTTGCCCCTTGCCCATTATGCGTTGTTTTGAAATGGACTGCAGGAATTTCTGCTCCTACCCAAACTCCCGCTAAAAGTCCGGGTGTATACCCCATGAACCAACCATCCGACTGATTTTGCGTTGTTCCGGTTTTACCGGCAATTGCTCCATTAAGGTTGTATTCGTAACGCAGTCTTCGTGCAGTACCACTGTCGACCACAGACTGAAGAAAGTGAGTAAGCGTAGCCGCCTCATCACGGTTTAAAATGCGTTTGTTTACATCTGTTTTTTTTTCTGGCCTTACCAATACTTGACCATCGGCAGTTTCAATTCTATCCAGGAAACTTAAAACCGGCCGCACACCTTCATTCGCCAGGGTGGCGTAAACTCTCGCCATTTGCCACAGCGAGGCATCAACGGCACCTAAAGCTATTGCAGGTTCGCCAGGCAGATTCTCATCAATACCCATTTCAATGGCCAGCTGGCGAATGGGTTCAATACCAACTTCCAGCGCCGTCTCCACGGCCACAGTATTAACAGAATTTGTCAGAGCACCTTCCATACTAAAATATCCACCGTAAAATTCATCACTATTGCGGGGTTCCCAGTTTTTGTATTCGGGATAACTCACTAATCTGTTCTCAAAATATTCGCAAGGTTGAATGCCATCTCTTATGGCAGCAGCATAAACAATGGGTTTCATTATTGATCCTATCTGACGTTTGGATTTTACATGATCGTACTGAATAAAGCGGTGATCAATTCCACCCACCCAAGCTCTGACCACACCCGAGCCAGGCTCAACAACCAGCATGCCCGCTCTAAGTAAAGTCAGATAATACCTGATAGAATCCAGCGGAGTCATTTCTACTTCCTTTTCGCCTGCATCCCAGTCAAATATTACCATCTTAACGGGTGTGTCAAATGTCTTCCGTATTTCTTCCTCACTAAACCCTTGAGCCTCGAGATGGCGGTAGCGAGCACTATTTTTGATTTGCTTTTCCCGCAGATCTTTAGTAAACCAGGGTTCCTCACCTTTCCATTCTTTTAAAAATGTTTTTTGCAGGCTTTTTAGATGCGCTCTGACAACTTCCTCAGCATAACGTTGCATGGTCGCATCAATACTGGTGTATACTTTGAGTCCATCGGTATATAAATTATAGGTAGTTCCATCCGGTTTTTGAATTGCTTTTAGCTTTTCATCGACTTCTGCTCGTAAATGTGCCCGGAAATAGGTAGCTAACCCCAGGTCATGACTTTCTGGTTGATAATTTGATTTGATGTCCTGATTTATCAAGGTCTGTGCACTGTCTGCAGATAAATAACCAAATTTTACCATTTGATTTAAAACCGTGTTGCGCCTCTCTTTTGCTCTTTCCGGATATCTTACTGGATTGTAGTATGAGGTTGCTTTCAACATGCCTATTAGCACGGCTGCCTCGCCAACATCCAACTGGTCCAGACTTTTATCGAAAAATCGTTGTGAAGCTATTTTTACGCCAAAAGCATTTCCCTCAAAAGGTACCGTGTTAAGGTACATTCTCAAAATTTGATCCTTTTCAAAGACCTTCTCCAGTCTTCTGGCTATCAGCATTTCTTTCAACTTGCTAATGACGATACTGAAAAAGGCGTACTCCTTCCGGGGATACAAGTTCTTGGCCAATTGCTGACTAATCGTACTTCCTCCTCCTGATCTCTCCTGGGATAGTAGAATAGACTTTATTAAAACCCGGCCAAGTGACTTTATATCGATCCCTCCGTGCTCAAAAAATCGTGCGTCTTCAGTGGCAACTAATGATTTAATCAAGTGGGCGGGAAGTTCTGACGAGTCGGCATTGATCCGGTTCTCAATGTAATATTTACCAATAGAAATTCCCCGGGCATCATAGATTTCTGATGCCTGGTTGTTTTGAATATTGGCAAGTTGTGCGTAAGTGGGTAAGGGTCCAAAAAAGCCTTTCCATACCAGGAAAATCAAAGTGGTCGAAAAGAGAACAACGCCGAGTAGGAGGGTCCCTAGCGACCAGGCGATCAAACTCTGGAGAGATTGTCGATCCCACCAGTTCTTCGCACGGCTCAAACTAAGCTTTGACGAAAACTTCCGATATAATGCTTTAATATTGATAGCTGTTATTTTATCCTTAAGTTGTTCCTGTCTTGACTTCATTCCGGCAAAGCACTAAGGCATAAACATTAACGAATGCTTATGCCGGTTTATTTGTTCAATATTGTACCATCTCGATAGTAGGAAGGTTGTGATCATCTGGATCACTTCAGTACCTGACTGAATCATTCATACGATCATCCATTCCGGATGATGTTGAATCTTCATAATCCGATTGAGAAATGCTTGTTTCTGCATGATTCAGCACTTATATTTAATCATGCCAGGATCTGGAGTTACAATCAAGCTGAAAATAGCTTTGGTCATCAATATGCTCATGGTGCCCGTTCTGGGAATTCTATCGGCCTTATTTTATTTGCAATTTCGTAGTGCACTGAACCAACGGGTGCTATTACAACTAAGCTCAATACGGCAATTGAAGTCGGTTCAGATCGAAGATTTCCTTACACTTGAATGGAATACCTTCAGGGAATCAGCCGCAGCTTTTGCCGGAGAGGCACAGCCCAGGAGAACTTTTTCTCAAGATATAACGATATTGACCAGAGGTGATGAGGATGCTATTGAACAACAAAGCCTGTTGCATCTGCTTTCAATCGATAAAGAAGGCATTCATGATTTAAGTGCCTTTTCAAAAGAGAACAAGATGCTGATTGGATATTATCTGCGGCTTGATTCAATGAGAAGAGCTGTCTACATAAGTCCAGCCGAGAAGATTCAGCAGATCCTTTTAGAAAGGACGGGGATGGGTGAGACCGGGGAGACTTATCTTGTTGGTCCAGATTTCAAACTCCGGTCTGCATCGCGATTTTTTCCTGATCGATTACCCCTGCAAATTACTGCAGAAACATCTGGAGTCATTCAGGCTTTACGAGGTTCTGAGGCCACTGGTATCTTTCCGGACTATCGAAATACCATTGTCTTCAGTGCCTATAGTCAGCTAAAAGCAGGATTTGTCCGTTGGGCAATCCTTTCGGAAATTGATCAAAGTGAAGCGCTTCAACCTCTGGAGGAAATGCAAAACCGACTTATCCTGATATTTCTTGCGATGGTAGGAATTACGATCATCGGGACTTTTTTCCTGGCACAAAGCCTGGTCCGGCCATTGGTAGATATGAAAGCTAGGCTAAGCGAAATGTCTCGGGGTAATTTTTCCATTGAAAGCATGAAGAGCTATCGCAAGGACGAAATTGGAGCAATGTTTAAGGCACTGGATGAGTTGGTTGCATCAATCAGACAGGCTATGCATTTTGCTAATGCCATTGGTTCCATGCAGTTGGATACCAGATATGAAATGCTTAGTGAAAATGACTCGTTGGGACAATCGCTGATTAATATGCGGGAAAAGCTCAAAGATTTCAAGGACCAGGAAGCAAAAATGCAGCTAATTTCTCAGAAGGCGATTTTGAGAGGACAGGAAGAAAATCGCAAGCGACTTTCCCGGGAAATGCACGATGGTTTGGGACCACTTTTGACCACGTTGCGAATGATGATTCAGCAATTGGAGATTCCCGAGGAACAAAAAACAAAGATTAAAGAAATGCTGGATGAAACCATCGCTGAGGTACGTCGCATGACTTACAATCTGATGCCACATGCCTTAATCGATTTTGGTGTGGGAAAGGCTCTGGAAAAACTTACGAAGATATCCGCCAAGGTGTCTGGAATTGCCATTCGGTATACCCATGAGATGAAAAATGATTCCCCACTGCCGGATGAAATTAATATTGGCTTGTATCGCATCGCACAGGAAGTCTTGAACAATGCAATTAAGCATTCCGGTGCAAGTGAGATAAAAATGTCCCTAACTGAATTTGACGATAGGATTTCATTTTATTTCGCCGATAATGGCATTGGCTTTGACACAACCCAGATGTATCCGGGAGCGGGTTTGATAAATATGCGGGAACGCTGTCGGATATTAAATGGAAATATTCAGGTAAGTTCGAGTGAGGAAGGCACCATTATAGAAATAGAAATTCCTTTAGAAAATGATTAAAATTATTATTGTCGATGATCACCAACTTTTTAGGGATGGTCTGGAAGCATTAATTTCTACCAAGGAGGATTTTCAGATCCTGAAGAGCCTGGGTACAGGTAAAGAGCTTATGGAAGCGCTTGAGGCAGATTTACTACCTGATATCGTCCTGTTGGACCTCAGCATGCCAGAGATGGATGGCTTTGAGGTTCTGAGACAAGTGAAAGGTAAGTTTCCCGAAGTAAAATTTATTGTTATTTCAATGCATGATGATGGATTGTACATTTCTAAATGCGTGCGAAGCGGTGCTTACGGGTATCTGTTGAAAAACAC
>JABDLW010000648.1 GCA_013001805.1 Saprospiraceae bacterium
ACTATTTATTTGGTTTTCAACCAAATACGGAGATATGAAAAATGGCATCCGCTGGAATCGTCTATTTACTTCGGCCAAGAAACCCTAGTCATGACTTTGCGCATTTCATTTATACTATGTTTGACTTTACTTTGGCAATCATTGATTAGTCAGTCCAGTGAATTATATATCGTTGATTTACTCCAGGTAGCTGACAAATATGAGGCGACCAATGGACGCTATCTTAGCCATTTCAATGCCGGAGGTTACACCAATCAACCTTCGTTTGCCGACCCTTATACGCTCCTGATTTCAGTAGGAATGCAGGACACCCCACTGGCTACCGATCTATATGAATTAAACCTGCGGACACGCCGTAAAACCAGGATTACAAGAACGACCGAACGGGAGTACTCGCCGGTCATTAGTCAGTTGGATCCGAAATATATTAGTTGTGTTTTAGTAGAACCAGAAAATGATAACAAGCAAGTCATTTGGCAATATCCTTACGATCGCTCTAATGGAGGTCGGCCTTTACTATCAGGAACTGGTCAAGTGGGCTATTTTGCTGAATTAAAGGATGCATGGATTGCCGTATTTGAAGTGGGAAGCCCCAATAAACTATGGCTGTATAATGAGGAATCGGGAGAAAAGAAATTTATTACCGCTAATGTGGGACGGTCTTTGCAGCGGTCCGGAGATGGCTCACTGGTATATGTTCATAAATTTTCGGACGATTACTGGTTTCTTAAAAAGCTGAATCTTGAGGATCTACGCAGTGAAATAATAAAAAAAACCATCACGGGAGCGGAAGATTTTGTTCTATTAGCCGATGATTCCATTATCATGGGGTCACAAAGTAAGCTCTATCATTTGGATCCTAATGGAGGTGTAACCTGGAGCGAGATTGCCGATTTATCAGATATGGGGATTAAAAATATTACCCGTCTTGCTTTCAATGGCATCAATCAACTGGCCATAGTCGATCAACGGGAATAGTCTAATCGTGTCGGGTCCTCTTTATGCATTATTGTATCCCGGGAGAGCCAACATTCTAATTCAAACTCATAAATATCGTCGCATCACCAGGTATTATAACGGTTAGATGGCTTCCACTTACAGAACAGGATGTAATGCCTCGATCCTATTACCTGACTTTAATGCAAAATTGTTAAATAAATGGTATTGCCCTTTGATTAATACGGTTCCCCGGTCTTAGACAACCTTTTTATTTATCTTTATACATGCCTTTTGACAATGATATGATAAGTAAAATCAAATACTTACTGGCGGGTATTTTTATTTCCGGTATACTGCCATTACTTCAGGGACAGAATAGCACACCATCTACTTCTTTATTGGTGAAATTTAAATCCACAACAGATTCCGAGCTTTATATAAATTCTCTTAATAAAAGAGCACTGGCACCGGGGCATATTCGTATGGTTTCCGCACGGAAGTCCATATATAAATTAAGTTATAATGGTCAGAAGGAGATGCAAGCTGCCCGGGAGCAACTGGAAAGCGATCCCAGGGTTGAAACCGTGGTGATCAACCATAAATTGACACGACGCGGGGGAACTACCACACCAAATGACCCGCTTTTTTCGCAGCAGTGGAATCTGGATAGAATTGGATTGACCTCATTATGGGATCGTACCACCGGTGGATTGACGCCCTGTGGGGATACGATAGTTGTCGCTGTTTTTGACTTTGGTTTTGACGCCGGCCACCAGGACATGCAAGACATCATGTGGCACAATAAAGACGAGGTTCCCAACAATGGATTTGATGATGATGACAACGGCTATACAGACGATTACGCCGGATTAAATCTGGATACCGGCAATGACCGGCACGAAGTGGATGTGGAATATCATGGAACATCTGTGAGCAGCGTAGTCACTGCCAACACCAATAACAGCCTGGGACTGGCCGGAGTGAATTGGCACGTGAAACTATTGATCGTGAGCTCAGAGGAAAAAGATCAGGCCCTGGCAGTCGAAGCCTACGAATACATCAGAGCTTTAAGGAAAAAGTATAACGATACTGGTGGTCTGGAGGGTGCCTATGTGGTGGCCGTCAATAATTCATGGGGTCAGGAAGGGCTTTTTGAGGAGGATTTTCAACTTATGTGCGATATGTATAATGATCTGGGCGAAGTAGGTATAATTAGTGTTGGGTCTACAGAAAACGACCAGGTAAACACCGATGTCTTTGGTGATATACCAAGTGATTGCTCCAGTGACTATTTAATTATCGTCACCAACACGGACCGGGACGATGCACTGGCTGTGGGAGGTTTTGGAAAAGAAAATGTCGACCTGGGAGCTCCCGGAGAACAGATCAAAGTTGCTGGCCCGGAAAACACCTACATAGAAGAAAGCGGCACATCCTATTCCGCTCCTCATGTTGCCGGGGCTATTGGCTTAATTTATAGTCTGGAGGAAGGTACCTTTTGCGATAACGCCCGGCTGGATCCCACCCAGACCATTTTAAATCTGAAGCGATACATTCTTGATGGCGTCACCGTGGTACCCACCTTGGATGGAAGAACGGTAAGTGGGGGAAGATTAAATTTGGGTAAAACGGTGGATATGGTTACTTCCACCGCGAATTCTACAATCGAACCGATCTTGGTTTTTCCCAATCCTGCACGATCATTTTTTGATATTGAGATCCCACAAATCTCAGGTGTATTTAATTTGATTATTACCGATGTCACGGGAAAATTAATAATAACTCAAACCATGCCTGCCTCAAATGATTTAGTGCGTATTTCAACCAGAGATTGGAGTGCTGGCACCTATTTTTTGAGAATTAAAGGAGAGCTGATCAATGCCTATCAAATCGTGGTAAAAATGTAAGAAAGTGAATTTAGATTTTAGGGATTCACATCTGCAAACACCGGGCTCTGCGACTTACTTACAACGGACTCATACAATACAGTCAAGCTCAGAAATAAAATAAAGTTTTTCAGCTGATGTTTCCTGGGAATCTAAAAAATCAATTAAACCGGATTGTGTATCAAAACTTTGAAATGCAGCCTGAATGACCAATTAAATCAGAGGTATTCCTTTATGCATTGTAGCTACCTTGTGGTGAATGAATAAAATACGGTGAAGTGCGTAATTTAAGGTTATTGCAAGCCGCATAAGGTATCCAATGCATCTCCTGGTAAAATGCCTTACTCGATAAGCAGATTGGAATAATACCCGCATAATAATAAGGAGCCCGGCACCATTAGTGCCAGGCTCCATTGGGAAAGTTAATAACTGTGGTCTTCTAAGAGAATATGGAATTTAGCTTTTGTATTTCTATTTAGATATTCATATTTAGGGGTACCCTTAGGGCATAATGACTTTTGCGATGTGCTCAAGGCCCTCAGCCGATCGCATCCTTACGATATACATACCAGAAGTCATAAAGGGAATCCGTAATACTGCCCGGTCTAGTTCAGTGGAAAATTTGACATTGTGCAAAATTCTACCCTGGAGGTCAACCAGATTAAAATCGGTGGGGTCTGAAATAAAATCTGGCACTTTTACATAAACCCGGTTTTCGACGGACTCCAAAATCAGCAGTTTACTACCATTGAATAGATTATTTTCCGGGCAAGTCACATCATCAATTCTCAATTCCAGGGCGCAGTTGGGATTAGCTAAAGACTTTACCTCGATTTCAAACACCTGATCGTTGCCGGCCAGGAAAGGTCCGATATGCAGAGGTATATCATCAAAATAAAATTTACCGTGATCATCCCCGTTTATTTTTATTACATAGCCTGAATTATCCAGTGACCCGGTATTCAGATCAAGATTCATCCATACCGAATCTCCGCGACATTCCACTGTGTCCAAATGCAGACCGGAAATATCGCATGGCACGTTTCCACAAAGAGGAACCGCGATCGTAACAGAATAACAACATGTCAGATTATCGCTGACGCAAATACTCAGAGTCACTGAATCTTCTTCGCTGACCGGGACTTTAAGTCGTAATGGCAAATCCTTGCGTTTATAAAAGCCCAAACCCATTTCTCCATAATAAATATCGAAGGCCGGAAAAGAACTATCCACAGAATCAAGTCTCAAAATATAATAGTTGTCATCGGCGACACATTCTTCTAGTTCGATCAGCACACTGGCAAAATCGCATTGCGCTTCGCAAATGACCCTTCCCAATATCAGTTCCTGATGACAATCATGCCATATGCCATCACATATTTTCAATTTGTAAAATTCACTGCCTCCGGTAAAGGGTCCAACACGTACGGGCAACTCAGCATAAGCATACTCCAAATAATGCTCCCCTTGCTGTACAATAAATGTTTCAGAATGTGCACCGACCGTATCAAAATCTAACAACACAAAAAATTGATTGTCTGCATCGCAATCGCTGATTTCGTACCGTAGGTTTTCAAATCCACACTCCCTCACTGCACAACCGGGTGCGGTAATTTTTTTTTCGCGACAGCATTCCAAACCATTGCTACCACATATCTTAATCACATCATGTTCCGCTCCGCTGGCAGGAAAATCATCGAATACCCGCGGTAGCTCGTCACTATTAAACGTACCACAAAAATGTCCATTAATATAGAAATCAAAATACCCCTCCATCGCCACGTCAAGCGTGATCCGGTAAGTGGAATCTGAAGTACATTCACCAATTTCTACCTCGATATCACCAATACTGCAGGTACATTTGGGTGCTTCCACCTCGATAGCCTGGTGACAATTCTCAATTTGATCATCGTAGAAATCTAAAACAATTCTGTCCTGCTCCGTCACCGGGAAGGGGCCGACCTTGAGAGGAAGTTTGGCATATTTAAATTCACCTAGCAAAGCACCGTTTGCTTCAATATGAAAATAACCACTGGCATCTCCAGCTTCTTCCATTCCGACATTAATATAATACTGACCATCCTCGCAGTCTAGAGCTGTCGCGGTGAAGCCCAACACACCGCAGTCTCTTCTGATGCAGTCCGGTGCTTCCATATTCATCTCGACACAACAATAGGTATCCATCCGCAGACATATGCTTAAATCGTCTGATTTATGCCCACTGCCGGGAAAATTTTCCAATCTTAAGGGTAATTCGGAAGTATGAAAAGTGCCGACAAAATCCTCTCCGGAATAGAGATCAAAAGTATCAGTCAAATCCGTTTGGAAGTTTAATTCGACTACATAGGTGGAGTCGCTGGTACAATCGCCACTTACTGCCTCCAAATTATATAAAACACAATCGCAATTGACTGGCCCTAATTCGATAGAGGCATTGCACTCCCACCGGCTCTGATCGTAAACAGCAAACTCGTAGTGCACTCCGGAATTTGCTTCCAGTCCAACTAAGGTGAGGGGAAGCTCCCGATAGGAAAAATAACCATAGTGTTGGCCATTCCCTTTGATTTTAAAAGAATCTGAGAGATCACCTTCGAAGAAAAAATCCAGCTCCACGTCAAATGTACCGGAATCACACCGCACAACGTTTGCCGTCAAATCAGCCAGACTACAGAAAGATCTGCAAGGACTGCCATCAAGGACTGCAGCAATGATACAATCGGGATTCTCGATATCCTGCAATTCAAATTCCAACAGCTCGTGTTCACCAGAAACGAAAGGCCCCAGGATGACCGGCAGTTGATGAAATGGAAAACGGCCATAATCCACTCCGTTTCCGGCTAATCCAAAACTGTCTCCATGCAACATCTCATGTTCCAGATAAAGTTTAACAAAGAAGGAGTCTCCTTCACATTCAACAGCTTTAGCATCCAGGCTGTAAAACTCACATGGATTGGCGCAGTTTGGAGCCACTATTTCCCTGATCTGATAACAATCGTTTCGATCATTGGCAAAGATCTTTAGCAAATCAGTTTTCTTACCGCTTGCCGGCACGCCTTCAACAATAAGTGGAAGTTGATGTGTTTCATAAAAGGAATGAAACGCTCCATTGATATAGACATCAAATGCTTCCAGTCCTTCAGCGACAAAATCAAGCCAGACATTATAAGTAGATCCATCCCGACACGAGTCAATCGAGTAGGCCGTTAATTCAGAGATAGCACATTCTTCGAAATTACATGTGATCTTACCATACTCAAAGGCATAGAAGCACGTGTCTATTTCATTATCTTGAATCACGAACTCATACTTTTTTTCCGGTTTTACTTCAATTGTTCCCAGAAAAGCGGGGAGTGAGCTGTAGGAAAAGGAACCGTAAAAGTGGCCGTTTCCTTTCACTGTAAATTGATCACTGTGCAGAGTGGGAGGAGTAAAATCAAGCCATAGGTCTACTTGACCATCAGAGCATTCGCTCACCTCTATCCGGACAGAATCAAGGTCGCACGAGGTTTGTGCTACCAAAGGAAAGGTGCCCAGGAAAGAGATTAAGTATAATATTCTTCTGATCATTAGGTGTGTATGATTGATTACACTGAGATAGATACAGGGATGATGTGAAACGTAGCCTAAAAGCCTTTAATTTTTTTCATTTCATGGGTTTTATATGACCAAAAATAAGCGTACATTTGCCTCCTGTTTTGACGCATATACGTAACTATGTGCTGGAAGACAGCGACTTACAGGTTTTTACAAGGGCTACAAAGCACTTGAAAAACACAGGTTAGACCGGCCTCGTAGCTTAACTGGATAGAGCACTTGACTACGAATCAAGAGGTTGCAGGTTCGAGTCCTGCCGTGGTCACAAACGATCTTTAAGATCATTTTAAAAGATTAATAGACATGTCAAGAGTTTGTCAACTAACTGGGAAAAGGCCCGTTGCCGGGAATAATGTTTCGCATTCGAACCGCAGAACCAAGCGTGTTTTTGCACCAAATTTGCATAAAAAGCGTTTCTTTATTCCGGAGGTGGGGAGATGGGTAACACTCAAAGTTTCAGGTAAAGCCATTCGTAACATTAACAAGCTGGGTCTTTACGCCTATCTGAAGAAGTTGGAACGAAAAGGCATTGAAACGGGAGTGAAACTTTAACTATTTTTCTGTCCTAATTTTAAGAAAGAAACATGGCAAAGAAGTCAAAAGGCAACAGAATTCAGATCATTCTTGAGTGCACCGAGCACAAAGCATCAGGTGCCCCCGGCACATCCAGGTATGTGACGCAAAAAAACAGAAAGAATACGCCGGACCGGTTGGAATTAAAGAAGTACAATCCGATCCTGAAGAAATATACCGTTCACAAGGAAATTAAATAGTCATGGCAAAAGTCAGTAAAAACGCGAGAGTAGCACAAAGGGCTGCCAATCAGGGTACCGGAAAGGACTTTGTAAAAGTAGTTAAGCCTGTAAAGGATCCTAAAACGGGCAAGTACATGTATAAGGAGGTGATGATCCATAAGGATGAAGCCAAGGCTTTTTTCGCCAATAAGTAAATTTTACCCCCTTCTTTTGCTCTTTATCATTCTGCGACAGCATGTCTTCGCTGTCTAAAGTCGTATTCCTTTTCCAGATATAACTAACCCATGGGCTTCTTCGACAAATTTTTTACTAAAAAGCGTGAGGAAGACCTCGACCGGGGTCTGGAGAAGACCAAGAGTAATATATTCAGCAAAATCACCCGCGCTGTTGCAGGTAAGTCCAAGGTAGATGATGAAGTCCTTGATGAACTGGAACAAATCCTCATCTCTGCAGACGTTGGTCTGGAGACCACCATTAAGATCATCGAGAGAATCGAAGAGCGTGTAGCACGGGACAAGTACGTTTCGACCGACGAGCTAAACGGTATTCTCAAGGATGAAATCGTACAATTACTGGCAGAAAATAACACCGTTGATCTGGAGGATTTTGATTTTCCCCAAGATCAGTTACCCTATGTTATATTGGTAGTAGGTGTAAATGGAGTGGGTAAGACTACCACCATTGGCAAGGTCGCTCACCAATATAAACAACGAGGCTGGAACGTTGTACTGGGAGCAGGTGACACTTTTCGTGCGGCGGCTGTAGACCAGCTCAAAATCTGGTCAGAACGAGTTGGTTGTGAATTTTTTAGCAAAGGAATGGGCGCCGATCCAGCTGCTGTAGCCTATGAGGCGGTCCAATATTCCCTAAATCAGAAGAGGGATGTCGTGATCATCGATACGGCGGGAAGACTGCATACGAAAATCAACCTCATGAAAGAGCTGACAAAAATCAGAAATTCTATAGGGAAAAAAATGCCCGGTGCACCACATGAGGTTTTACTGGTGTTGGACGCCACGACCGGCCAGAATGCTTTTGAACAGTGCAAGAGATTTTCTGAAGCTACGGATGTCACTGCCTTAGCCCTGACCAAGCTCGATGGCACTGCCAAAGGTGGTGTCGCGATCGGAATTTCTGATCAGTTTAAGATTCCCATTAAATATATCGGAGTGGGAGAAGGAATGGATATGCTGCAGATATTCAATAAAAAAGCCTTTGTCGAGTCGCTGTTTAAATAATTGATCATTGCTGGGAAAATCTGTTGGCTAACTCTCTTTTGGTCCAATTCCGCAGCAGAATCTATGGAGTCAGGCATTTGGTATCCTCATCAGGTTGCTCCTCGACTGAATTCACAGATTTTTAACAGATTTCGCGACACACATATTATTTCAATTGAACACAACTTGGCAAATAGAGCTTAGAGCGTGACACCTGGTCACGGTGGTAAGAAATACAAGGAAAACCAATGTTGATCTAGCCAGTTCAGGAAGGAGTATATAGTGAGTGTATTCGAAATATATTTGGTTTAGGGAAAATACGCAAATACTATATTTGTGGATAAAGTGGAAGATAGTCACACAGGCAGGAGAGGTCCATCAGAAAATTCACGCATGTATTTAGAAAAAAAAGAAAAGGCTGGTACATCCAAAATTGGCAACTTTTTGCCAGCTTAGCTAAATTCTCAATCTCCTCCTTTTTTTAATGGCAGGGAAATGATAGGTCATGGAATTAAATTTTGGAACTCCTTCGTTGTCCGGTTTGCGCTTTTCTTTACAGGCCTAATCGTCTTTGCGATCTTACTCTCAGGCTATTTGGTATACCGGAAGAGCTCTGGTGTTATCACTGAAGCCGGTAAAGAAAGGATCCGTCATTCTGCTGAACTGGCGGAACAAGCATTCTCTGCACTCCTTACGGAAGTCGCCAACGATATTGCATTCATATCTTCTGATCAAGCTCTGAAATCATACATAAGTGATCAGAATTCCGCCACGGAACCGGTTAAACTGCTTTTCGAAAATATTCTAACGAACAAACCGAATTATTTTCAAATCAGGTTAATCAACCGCCTTGGTGAGGAAATTGTTCGATTTGATAAAACAGCTGATTCAATTTTTGCGGTAACGGAGTCTGCGCTTCAAAATAAGGGAGCCCGTGATTATTTTCAAGAGGCGATAAATATTGGTCAGGGAGAATATTACTTTTCGCGGATTAATCTCAATGAAGAATATGGTGTCATCAGTAGTCCAGAAATTCCCACTCTCCGCGCTGCCAGCCCTTTGGCAACTGCCGATCATCACAAATTTGGTATCGTTATAATCAATGTCGATTTGTCTAACTTCTATACCGAACTAACGCGCATTTCAGCTTCGGGAGTGCATTTTCATTTAGTCGATGAGGATGGTCAGTACCTATATACGCCGGATCATCAAAAAGAATTTGGATTACAACGCGGTAGTGGAGCTTCCTTTGAAAGAGATTTTAATGTTGATGTCACCAAACTATCAGCTGCTCATGGATCCTTCAATGATTACAGTGGCACGAATTACCTATACTACCTTGAGGTGCTGGAGTTCTTCCAGGCACAAAGGAAAATAAATCTGGTTGCCACCTTAGATGAAAATATTTTATTGCAGAGTGCCAGAGGAATCCGTAAAGAAAGTCTTAAAAGTTTGACTGTTGTATGCATTCTTTCTCTACTCCTCTCCTTTTTATTTACGCGGCTTTTCTCCAACCAGATTAATCTCATCACCCAGGCCATTTCCAATTACGAAGACGGCAAGAGCACAAATGATATTCCCACTCAACGTAAAGATGAAATTGGTGTTTTAGCGCGAAGTTTTGCCGCGATGCGTGACAAAATTAATTATACCCTGAAAGATTTAAATACCGCGCTGTACGAGGAAAAGAAATCCAGGGCGCAAAGAGATCAACTGTTACAAAACATGAGCCATGAGCTACGTACACCATTACACACAATTCAGGGCCTAACCGAACTATTGAAAAAGAACAAACCAATACCCGCCCAGGTGCCCATCATCTCAAGTCTTTCCCGTAG
>JABDLW010000663.1 GCA_013001805.1 Saprospiraceae bacterium
GGCTTTTAGCGAAAGTATAATTTACATCAAGAAAATAATTGGTTGATTCCCATCTAAAATTGTTTTCAATTCCCCAACCGTTTCCCTTTCCCACAATTAATTCATCTTCCCATGCACTGGCGTCGACATTATTTAGCCTACCCGAATTAAGAAAGTTAGGATTTTCAACAAACGAAGTAAGGTTTTGTAAATCTCTGTAATAGCACGAAGGCCTCCACCTCATTTGCTTTGTCAATCTGAAATCTCCACTGAGATCGAGCATGTGCATTTTCTGCGGTCTTAAGCCAGCCGAAGATGGCACCCAAAGCTCATCTGGCAAACCATTGTCATTAGCGGATATCAGATGTTGTGCTTGCTGTACATGACTATACGAAAGGTTGTACTGATGTGGTCCGTCTCTAAATTGCAGACTCCCTCTTGGCTCCAGGGAAAAATACGAAGTGCCATTATTTAGAAATAATCGTGAATGAAATCCATATTCCACGGACCAACGCTGGTCAATTGTCCAGTTATCTCTAAGGAAACCCTGGATCTGCCAATTAGAAAAATGAATCTCATCAAAATAAGAAGCGGGAAGTTCTGGTAAACTTGGCTTCACGTCGTGAAGGAGCCACTGAATATTCTCATCCTCGTCATAAGCAATAATTCCCGGAGTATAATCGAACCTGCGCAGGCCGAGTCCTAATGCCAGGAAGTGTCCGGACTCCGTGATAAAATTAATCTCATGATCCAATCCCACCTCATTGACGGAGGATCGAAATTCCGTTAGTTCCCGGTTTGACATAGAAGTACCGTCAAAATTATACCTGGTATTTAAATATGCATTAATGGATTGGTATTTGTACTGCGAATAATAAATATTGGTCTTAAAAAAAAGTTTTGTCGCAGCAGTATGCAGCCAGCGCACTCCTCCGGCAAGGTTGCCCCAACTGTATTCGTCACGAAACTCATCCCGGTCACTCGATCCATCATCATTTTCAAAAGAAAAACCATCGACATCAATAAATATGTCTGAACCTGTGTAAAAATTAATAATCAACTTATCCCGTTCCGAGAGATCTATTAAAGTCTTGGTATAGAAGTCACTGTAACCGGGCTGAAAAAATCCGTCTACTTCAATAGATGCTTTTTGTTTCATGCTATAGTTACGCACAAGATCACGGATGTGACTCTTTTGTCCTGCAACCATCAAGGTACCCTTGCCGGAAAGGATGGGGGTCTCCAGTACTCCATGAGTCGAGAGTGCGCTTACACCCCCAGTAATCACAAGATTCTCCCGGTTTCCATCACGCATCCGCACGTTGAGCACTGAACTTAGCCTGCCGGAGTACTTGGGTGGAAAGTAATTTTTTGACAAAGTTATTTGCTGTATGGCGTCACCGTTAAATATTGAGGTCATTCCCAGCATGTGTAAAGGATTATAAATGGGAATGTCATCCAGCAAGACCATGTTATGATCCGATCCACCACCTCTAATATGAATTCCACCGAAACCGTCAGCACCGGTAGAAACACCTGGCATAAATTGCAGATAGCGACTTACATCCATGGCGTGACCCAATGAAGGGAACTGATGAAGTTTCTCATCTTCGATTGTAAGCGGAGCTCCCACCGGCACCTCATAACTTGCCGGAGTCAAGGAGTCCGTAACGGTGACCAGCGGCAGCTCGAGAGAGCCTTCAAGTTCAATATCAAGATGCTGATTGCTTCTAACATCCAGTTCCAGGATTTTTATCTGATACCCAAGATAGGACACCCTAAGCTCATGTTTGCCCCGGCTTAATAAGATCTGATAGTTCCCCTCCTCATTTGCTACCCACCCCTTTGCACTTTGGGGTAGCTCCAAGTGTGCACCCGGCAGGGATTCACCAGAGGCCGCATCAAAGATAAAACCCTGGTACCAAAATTTCTCCCCGGGTATAATGATGATGTTCTTATCAATGATTTTATATTCCAAATCAGCTTGTTCCAGGACCTGACGTAAGATAGATCTCCAATGCGAAACGGGATTGAAGCGTAGATCAAATTTCCGTTCGCTGCCCACAACATGAGAAGCATATGCCAAAGGCAGCGGCACATAATCTTGCAAAATGCTGATGCAACTATCAAATTTTATGTCATGTACCTCAATAGTTGATTGTCCAGCCAAAAATAATGGCCCCTGGAAGATGAGAAATAATACCAGCAAAATTAGACTACGGTTGCTCAATCTGACCTGGGTAATTCAAATAGAAGATACGCAAGTTTACCCTTCAACAACCACTGCCCTGAATAAAATATTGTCTCGAGCCCCGATTCAAAATCTCTATATCGAGCAATGTTTCCAGGGTTTCGATCAGTACCGGTAAGGGAGGATAATTTAGAGTGAAGGTGACAGCACAATTGACTAGGTTTGGATCTGCAACATCAAAGGCAATTTGGTATTCTCTTTCGATAATCGGAATAATTTCCCTGAGTGGTTGATCGGAGAACATCACGGGTTCCAATCTCCAGGCACCCATGGGCTGCAATTCAGACTCCAATCGGATAAATTCGTCTGATTGCCATGCTGCTCCTTCTCCGGCAGTCAAGTGGATGCTATCCCTACCTGTCGCATCCTTCACGATGACATGGCCCTCTTTTACACGAACTTCCATGGCC
>JABDLW010000676.1 GCA_013001805.1 Saprospiraceae bacterium
CCGTGTCTCCGTGGGAACCCAAATTAAAACCAAAAAAGATGTCTCCCACAAAGCCACCAAATACACCACGGTTCATCCCGATTACAAAATCTTTGCGACCTCCGTGTCTCCGTGGGAACCCAACAAAGGATTAAAAAGAAGGGATCTTTCCTTGCAAACCCAAATAGACCGCGGCTGTACTCAAAAAGAGTTTTTTACCTGTGTCATTTTCAAAATCTGCATTAAGATCACACCTTTGTCCGGGTTTTGTCTTAATTATCAAACCTTGGTAACCTCCCTCTCTCTGTAGAAAATCCGAGCTCCAGATCTTTACAAATTCACAAATAAATATTAAATTATGGTGTTTGTGCTGTTTCATTTTAAAAGTTAAAATCCATGAAAACCTTAGGTATCACTTTCTTATGTATTACAGGAATTGGACTCATATTTATTAATTTCAGATCCAGTTCATTTACTCAAATTGCGTCTGGGGAAAAACTAGTTGCCACATTTAATCCAAACATCGGATTATCCATGTGCGGCCGGGGAGGGGCCACTTTTAATTTTGATCTGACTGGCGACGGCTCACTACCGGTTGCTCCCAAGTTGAAAGGTTTGGGTGAACAACATTTCGAGATTACAACAGAATCTGCCGAGGCACAGGAGTTTTTTAACCAGGGAATGCGTCTCGTTTATGGGTTTAATCATGCGGAGGCCCTGCGATCATTTCAAGAGGCAGCCCGCCTGGATCCGGATTGCGCTATGGCATATTGGGGACAAGCATTGGCGGTGGGACCAAACATCAACGATCCTTTTCCCGACATGGAGCGGCAAAAACAGGCATTTGAATCTATCAATAAGGCAGCTGCATTAACCGGGAAAATTACGGAAATGGAAAAAGCTTTGATCAATGCGTATAAAGCCCGGTGTACTGATCAGGAGATCGAACAACAAAACCTGAATATTGCTTATTTCCAGGAAATGCAGAAAGTCTATGAAAGCTACCCTGATCATCCAGAGACTGGAATACTTTACGCTGCTTCGATTATGAACACGATGCCATGGGATTATTATGACGGTGAAAAAAATCCCAGGGAAAACACCGACGCATGCGTAGCCGCGCTGAGAAAAGTGATAGAAAAATATCCCAAACACCCGGGTGGTCATCACTATTTTATACATATTATAGAGGCTAAGGATCCGAATCAAGCCATACCGAGTGCTGATGTTTTGGATGACCTGGCTCCGGCTGCCGGACACCTGATTCACATGCCATCGCATATTTATATTGGAGTGGGAATGTATGCCGAAGCAGCTGACAATAATCGACGGGCAATTCTGGCTGATGAAAATTATATAGCACAATGCCAGGCTCAAGGTGTTTATCCTTTGGCTTATTATCCACATAATCTGCATTTTCTTTGGGCCGCAGCAAGCATGCTGGGACGCAGTGAAGAAGCGATCAATGCAGCCGAGAAGGTAGCGGATAAAGTTCCCGTTTCTATGGCATTAGATATTCCGTTTATTCAGGATTTCATGGCCGTCCCCCTGCAGGCCTATACGAGATTTGGCAAGTGGAATGAAATCCTAACCACCCCCGATCCCGGAGCGACTTATCTCCACACTTCTATGATGTGGCATTATGCCAGAGGCATGGCTTTCACCCGAAAGGGAGATGTCGAAAAAGCCAAAGACGAATTACAGCAGGTAAAAAAGTATGCTGCTGATCCTGCCGCAGAAACATTACTGGCAGCATACAATAATCCCACCAGTAATGTGGGTAAGATTGCCATTGAAGCACTAGCTGGTGAAATTGCCGCCAGTGAAGGCAAAACCGATGAAGCCCTCGAGCACTTGAGTGCTGCTGTAAAACATGAAGATGCCCTGATCTATCAGGAACCGGCTGCCTGGCATGCCCCGACCCGACAGTACCTCGGAGCCTTGTTACTGGAAAATGGAAAGGCTGCAGAGGCCGAAAAGATATACCGGAAAGATCTGGAAATCAACCGCGACAATGGATGGTCTTTATTTGGACTCAGTCAGAGCCTGGCGGCACAAGGTAAAAGTATAGAGGCTCAGCAAACCAGGGAAGCATTCCAGAGAGCCTGGAGCCTTGCAGATGTAGCCCTGGCTGCATCGCGTTTTTAAAGGGAATTCAGGTTCCAGAAAATCTGATTTTTATCGGTCGTACAAAACCTAACAAGATTTATTTCTCACAAGGCACAAAATTCACTTCGGTTCATCTCAATTTCGCAATCTTTGCGACCTCCGTGTCTCTGTGGGAAACCCAATTAAGAAACCAGAAAAGAATTATTTCCCGCAATGCACAAAGTTCACTAAGCTTCATCTCAAATTTTAAGTTCTTTGTGAGCTCCGTGGCCTAGTGGGAACACTAATTAAAAACCTAACCAGATTTATTTCATGCAAAGGCACAAGGTTCACCAAGGTTCATCTTAAATTTTAAAATCTTTGCGAACTCCGTGGCCTAGTGGAAACCCAAATTAAAACCTAACCAGATTTATTTCACGCAATGGCACAAAGTTCACCAAGGTTCATCTCAAATTTTAAAATCTTTGCGAGCTCCTTGCCTTAGTGGGAACCCAAATTTCAATCTCTTTCAATTGAAAAACCATGTTGAAATGGAGTAAATCCGGTGAGATAAATACTCGAGCCTTCAATCTTCGGTAAGGCACCCCGCAGCTGTGTCCACTCATGCTCTTTGCGTCCTCCGGTGATCAAAATCTTGTCTTTTCCCGATTGAAAAGTGCAAGTATTTTCTTTGATAAAATGCACATCCTCGCTATGACCGGCTTTTTCTGTTCCAATTAATTTTCCACCAGACCGAAAACTTAACTCGATGGCTACCGGAACCGCATCCGTGCCTTCAGCAGAGAAATCCAGGGTTAAACCTTTTTCGGTTTCTTCCACCACTAATTTGTAAAACATTTCCTGTATCTCGCTTTTTGGCCTCTGGCGCCGGGGCATTTTTTCCCAATCTCCATCGGCAGCAATTAATTCCGGATCGATTGGTTGGTAATACGGTCCCGTCAGCGTTTGCAATAAAGTAATTTTGCCAGCATCTACCTCCATGGAATCTGCCACAAACTGACCTTTGCCAAAAAAAGCGGAGGCCATGCGGACGCCTTGCAACACTGCATTGCCATGATGAAAGGTCACCAGGGCCGCGTTTTTTGCTAAAATCGATGCGTCCCAATTTCCTCTGCGGATGCGCACCAAATCTGATACCGAAAAATGTTTCCGATAATTAGTTGGTAATTCTGTCTTTGGATTTGCTTGCAGCAGATCGGGCATTTCCAGGTAATAAATCAAATCGCCAGAGAGGTTTTCCGCACCGAGATTTTCTTCGATATATTGAGCCATTGCACCGTACAAACCGTTCTGATCCAATCGACTCATATAGCGATAGGGATAATGATATCTTGCCGGAGTTGCGGCGCGATATTGATCCTGACGCCGCGATACTTCAGTAGCAATTTCTCCATTAGGGTGGATGAAGTACGGCGTCATATCCAGATTTTTTCTCACTGGCTCGTACAGTTCTTCTCTCCCGGTCAATCGCGCAATCGTCATCAGACAACGGTCGGTAAGCGGTGAATAAACGGAAGTACTGCGTTCGGTAAATTGACCGTCGGCATCGATATCAATTCCTTCCGTAAGCCATTGATTAATGCGATCCAAATATTTCTGATCGGGAAATAACGCATTAATCCGTGCCATGGCCATCGATACCACCCAACGATGGTTGGGGGTATGAATCCCACCTACAGCTAGCGCATCTCCCGCTTTTAAAAGAAATTCCCTTATTTTTTGTTGCAGTGGCAAGGTGCTTTGCTGGCCATTTTTATTTAACACAAAATAACTAACCGCCAGGGGTTCGACTACAAAACCCGTATCGGGTGTGCTGTGGAAATTGGTCGTCAATAAATCAATGGTACCGTCCTCATGTTGATGCATTAACAGAAAATCAATGGCTTGTTCCATCCGGCCGACTAAAAGCTCTTTTTGAAAATACCCGGAGGAAGGAGACACATAGGAGCCGGTGAATCGCTGAATGAGTCCTGAGGCACTTCCTGGATGATAGATGTCAAATTGATCCGGGACACCCCCAAACTTCTGACTGGCAGGATCCGTATTTTGCTTTTCGAGTAACCCTTCTACCGCCTTATCGTTTTCACCAACCAGTTGATCGAGCCAGGTCATCTCCTGCCTGCTCTTTTGATTTTTGCAACCGGAGATAACGACAGGAACAAGCAGTGTCCCAGATGCCAGCAAGCTGCGATTTAAGAATCTTCTGCGATTGAGTGAAAGTGAACTTCGGGTAGTTGATTCGGACATGCAGCAAAATAAGAAAGAATCTGGTTTGGTGGTAGGACGATGATGTAGCTATCTTAAAATCAACATCCTTGGATTGAAGTAATACACACTTAATCTATTCTTTGTTGGGAGAACTAAATTGACAAAACTTGTTCTTTGCCTGGCTCAAAATGACACAGACCTGGGTAAAGTTATCACCGTAAAAACAGAATTGCAGTATTGACTTTGCCCAAAATTCTAGGTAACTTAATACTCAGTTGTTGTCATGTGTAGTTGACAATCCCTGAGTTAGATCTTATCAATATTAGAAATTGGGGGTGCGGCTCGAATAAGAACAATCATAAAAGGTGATACTATTCCCATAAACCAGATTTTAGTGTGCCGATTAATTGTGTGCAATGGTCTGGATTTTAAACACTATGGTTCGGGATGCAAGAAAAGCCTTCAATATGGCTTTGTTATCCTTTATAATATTGCAGAACATATCCCTTCACAGCCAGGAAATATTTTATTCCGAAGATCTACAATTTGAACGGTATACAATCCAATATGGATATCCCGATGACAATGCCTATTATATCCTACAGGATTCTCTTGGCTATTTATGGATAAGCTCAAATCGCGGTCTCATCCGTTATGATGGTCTAAATTTTAAAACATACAAACCTTCTCCAAATACGATACAAGGAGCTGTTTTAAGTTCCATTTCGGAAGCAGGAAACGGTAATCTCTGGATTGCCAGTATTTTTCATGGACTGCTTTATTACAATCAAAAAAAAGATAAACTAATTCACTTGAATAGTGAGGTTCACAATCTACAGCAACTAAAGCAAGAGCATATTCTTAGAATTATCAAAGATAGGTACGGTCATTTATGGGTAGGTACAAAAAATGGATTGTACCAACTCCAATTTAGTATGTCTCAAGTCTCGCCTACTTTAGTGATGATGAAAAAATTCTCACTTACCGAAAACCAAGAAATCTTTGAGTATAGTAAGCCTACGGGTGAAATAATCAGTGGGTTAATTATGGATCATGAGCAAAACATTTGGATAGGTTCTAATCGGGGTCTCTTTCGAATAATATACCAATCAAGTGAGCACCACTCAGAATCCAATCAAAGTATCGCATTTCATTCTACTATACTGCCAGACAGTATTGTCTCTCTTTGCCTTCTTTCAGACTCCATGTTGGGCATTGGTGTTTCTGAAGAAAATACCTCAAAGCTTCTGCTCTTTAATACTGAAACTAATCTCAGTCAATCTACACCATTTAAAGTCGTAAATGATGCGATAGAATCTATCCATCTTTCCCGCAAGAATGGATTATGGATAAAGACCTATAATAATCGTCTATTTTGCATAAAAGAGGGATTGGCAGATGACGACTGGAAAAACATCAGGGAATACGAAATTGCTCCCGATAAACCATGGAATATTAAGCAACCTTCCATTCCAATCATTGAGGACCGGAGTGGCATCATCTGGATCGGATCGGAAAGCTATGGCCTAATTAAAATGGATCCCTTTGCTAATCGATTTAAATATTACAAATATCCCAATGCTCCGAATCGAAAAGCACCAATGTTTCGAAGTCTAGCTCAATACAATGACTCACTGTTAATATTGGGATCTGATTCTGATGGTCTTTTCCTTTTCAACAAGAGAAGTGATTCTTATTTGCAATGGAATTTGCCGTTTGTTCCCAATCAAGCAAGAATAAACTCCATATTAAAAGACAAATCAGGAATTATCTGGATCGGCCTCCAGGAAAGCCCAAACGGTTCTTTATTAAAGTTCAATCCAACATCGTTAGACCATAAATATTTCAAATACGTCAAGGAGCCATTCTACTTTAATTCTGAATCTGTAATGACCTTGCTCGAGAGCACAGACGGGACTTTCTGGATTGGCACTTCTGATAAAGGCCTTTTTAATTATTCGCCTGAAAAAAATCATTTTACCAACTACCAAGCCATGTTAGATGGTAAATCAAAGTCAATCGTATGGAGCATCTTAGAAGATCAAAACTCAAGTATTTGGGCTGGAATAGTTTCAGCAGGATTAAACAAACTAAGCTCCAAAGATACCTTTCAACACTTTCTTGGATACACTAGTCCCTGGCACCTCATTCAAGATAATGAAGGCATCATATGGGCCGCGAGTCCGTTTGGATTTTATCGGTTCGATCCCGAAAATGGCCAGTCCCGAAGTTTTTCCATTGAAAATGGCTTAGGCGCAGAAGGCGTACATTGGATTTGCCCTTATAGAGACGGTTTATGGATGGTTACTTTTAATGGAATCTCCTACTTTGAACCTACGACAGAATTGTTCCGAAATTGGGATTGGGAGGATGGCCTGGCATTCACCAACGGTATACGGGCTGGCTGTCAGCTCAAAGATGGAACGATTGTTTTTACTGTAGGAGATGCCATCCAGGCTTTTCATCCAGACAGCTTACTTGACATTCCCATCGCTCCAGAAGTTCACATCGAATCCATTAATGTGCTTGACAGTCTCATACGCCCAGTGGCTTCAGATGCCAATGCCCTGCATTTTAAGTATTTCCAAAGTTCTCCTGAATTTAAATATATCGGTCTGGAGAATAGCAGACCACAAAAAATCACATACGAACATCAGTTGCTGGGAGTAGACCTAGATTGGATTGAGAATGGTCAGGACCGAATTGCAAGATATGCACAATTAAATCCAGGCCCATATACATTCAAGGTGAGAGCCGCCAACCGTGACGGGATTTGGAGTGAACCCAAAACCATTCATTTCACCATCACCCCACCATGGTGGGGTACGGTTGTCGCAAAACTTGGTTATTTAATCTCAATTTTATTGATTCTTAAATTCATACGGGATCATGAATTGAGAATAAAGCTATCAGAAATGGAAGCCAAAAGGCTGGGTGAAATAGATGCTGTTAAAACCCGCCTGTACACAAATATCACCCATGAATTTCGTACTCCCTTAACTATCATCCTGGGTCTGGCTAATCAATTACAAGGTAAAGTCATCGATGGCGGGAAAGAGGGCCTGCAAATGATCCGCCGCAATGGAAATCGGTTGCTTAATCTCGTCAATCAAATGCTGGATCTACAAAAACTGGAGGCAGGGAATATGCCGATCCACCTGTTGCAGGACGATATCGTTCCGTACTTAAAATATCTGGTGGAATCATTCTCATCAGTGGCAACTTCTAAAAATATTGAGTTGCAGTTTCAGTCAGATCCCGAATCACTCGTCATCGATTATGATCCAGATAAAATGCAGCACATCATTTCTAATTTACTTTCCAATGCATTAAAATTTACCAACGCCGGTGGTTTTGTAGAAATCATTCTTAATCAGAAATCAAATACCCAATTTTCAATCAGTGTCCGGGACAATGGCGTTGGAATTAGTGAGGATAAACTACCGCATATTTTTGATCGATTTTATCAGGCAGATGACTCATCCAGGCGTCGGGGGGAAGGAACGGGTATTGGATTATCCCTGACGCGCGAATTGGTGCATCTACTGGGTGGTCAGATTTTGGTGAAAAGTCTTCCAGGAACCGGATCAGAATTCAAAGTCATCTTGCCAATTACTCATGAGGCACCAATGTCTGCATTGGAGTTTTCCGAAATAGAAACAACTGAAGAAATCTACCAAGTAGTAAAAGGACCTGAGAGGTACCTGTCCAAAGTGTCCAAAAATCATCCTCAAATATTAATCATCGAAGACAATAATGACGTAGTGCACTACATTGCCTCCATATTACAAGAGAAATATCATCTCAGCACAGCCTCTGATGGTAGGAAAGGTATCGACCAAGCGTTTGCATCCATCCCTGATCTAATCATCAGCGACGTGATGATGCCACAAATGGATGGATTTCAAGTCTGCAATGCTTTAAAACAAGACACGAGAACTAGCCACATTCCCATCATTCTATTAACGGCTAAGGCGGACATCCAATCAAAATTAGAAGGCCTGCAATTTGGCGCTGATGCTTATCTCACGAAGCCCTTTGTCAAAGAAGAGTTGCTGGTGCGCATCCGGTCGTTACTAAGTCAAAAAGAAAGACTGCATAACCATTATAAGCAACTATTTGGCATCGTCACCGAGTCTGAAGATTCAGAACAAAGTGTTCAAGTCAGTGCTCCAGAAAACAGATTCATCAAAAACATTCGCAAGATCATTGAAGAACATATTGATGATGCTCTCTTTGGCGTGGATCAACTTTGTCAGGAAACGGCAATGAGCAATTCACAGCTATATCGCAAGCTAAAAGCACAAAGCGGACTTTCGGCTCATGAGCTGATCCAGTCTATCCGACTTAACCGGGCAAAAACACTTTTAATGGAAACGGATCATACTATTTCCGAAATAGCTTACCAGTGTGGCTTTAATGATCCGGAATATTTTGGCCGGGTATTTAAGAAAGAATTTGGCAGCACTCCCTCGGAATTTCGGAATTCATAAGTTGTACCAGAGTAGCGCCGACTTTATAATTGGCCGCAAGCCTTCTACTCCCAAGCTAAAGCTCGGGGACAATTCATCTCGACATGTCCACTTCTTTTTATTTTTAAAAAACTACTGCCGCTGTTGTGCGTCCCCGCCAACAGCTAATGATCACCAATTTTCCAGTAGGCAGAGCGTAAGTACCGCCGACTTTCCAGTTGGCCTAAGTCGCATTTGACCGAATTGTCCAGATATTTGAAAGATCTTTGCAGGGTAGAGTTCTGATCAACCATTTATTTTTCAGTCAAATCTTTTAACATTAGCTGCGCATTTGATTCGAAGAATCATGGTATAAAAATAAAAAGCCAGAAAAACGGTATCTTATATTGACGTTTTGGTGCATTAAAATGACCTCTAAGCTACTTGTATACTTGATTACTTTGGTTGTAACTGTTGATGGTTTCAACTTGATGGGTCAAGACCATATACCCATTTTTTCAGAGAAGGAATGGAAAGCAGAAATAGTCGATTTACCTGGGATTGGAAGTAATAACATCTTCGAAGAGATGGTCCAGGATTCATTTGGGTTTCTTTGGATAGGATCCGGTGATGGACTCATCCGGTATGATGGACACCGAACAAAAATATTTGTGCACGACCCCAACAATGCAAATTCGCTAGCTAGTAACGACATTTCCGAACTACTTCTACAGGACAACAGATATCTATGGATAGGCTACTATAGTAACGGTGGTCTTGATCGGATGGATCTTACTTCCGGAAGGATTAGTCATTATTTGGATAGTGCATCAGTAACAGAAATTATTCGTGACAACAATGGATTTATATGGGAGGGATCAATAGGCGGACTTTACCGGATTTATCCAATCGGGGACTCCATCCAAATATCTCAATACTTCCTAGAAGACACCAGCAACGAGAGAGTATGGACGATTATTGAAGATCGAAATGGTGCAATTTGGGCCGGGACAGGAATTTACAACGAACGGGGACATATCTATAAATACATCCCTGAGATAGATTCGTTCCAACAATATGTCCTGCAATTTGATGGTGCAGATGAAGTATTTGATTCTCCCGTGTCCGCCCTTCTAGAAGATTCCCACCACAAGCTTTGGGGAGGTACTTCTGGGGGTAATGTCTTTCAAATTGATCGCCAAACATCCCAGGTAACATACCTTGACTTAAATCTACCCACAAATCGCAAAAGATGTATTGGATCCATTTTTGAGGATTTTGACCAAAAGATATGGATTGTCACTGCCGGGGGTGGCCTATTTCGCATTGACCCTTCGGCAGGAGAACAGATGCACTTCGGCACCAATTCAATTGGTCCTGAAATCCCCAGTGATATTGGCTGGACCATTTGCCAATCTCAAGATTCTATCTTATGGATTGGTGGTGGAAGGGCCGGAGGTATTTTATTCAAAGTATATAAAAGTGCCCCTCAATTAACGAATATTCCACTTGAGGGGCTTTCCACCTATTCTTTCTTGGAAAATAGCTCAACATCCACTCACGAGATATATATTGGTACGGATGATGGAATTGTATTCTATGATCTTGAAAATGGTATTAAGCAACACTATGCACAAGATCTCCTTTTGCCCCAAGCCAAAGAAAGGATTGTCATGCACAATCTGCGACGAGGTCACGATGCCAGTTTATGGGTGGCTTGCCTTTCCAGTATTGATGAAAAATTCAATGGACTTTTGAAAGTTGATCCTAACTCTCAGCATTTCAGGTTCTATCCATTGCCAATCGATACTGCTGGACTTGGCTTCAAAATGCGCTCATACAACTACAACACCATACGTGATTTCGAATTCCTCAATACAGGAAAAATATTGGTGGCTACGCTTGGATCAGGACTCTACTTATTCGATCCGGAAAGCGAACAATTTGTACATAATCAAGATTTCCCGGAAGGATTCGAGAGTTTACCATCGGATTTTATTTCGGACCTTTATAAGGATCATCAGGGTGCTGCTTATATTACGGGATGGAAGCGCGGAACTGGCTCAATTGCTGGCTTCGGTACCAAATTTTTAGCTCGGTTAGATCCTGACTTTGCGACCTTGGTGAATCTGGAGTTGCCAGCAAGTATTAAGAGGCCAACCAAAAGATGTTTTGAAGAGATATTTAGTGCCGGAAATGATGGTATTTGGTTGCAGAGCCGACGAGATGGTTTTATTCGACTAGATACATCAATGCACGCAACCCGAATTGCCAATCCCCTAACAAGCGATCTACTTCCTGTAGACATCTCCATTGCGATTAAAGTCGATGATCAATTTTGGATAAAGAGCCAAAACCTTATTTATCACTTTAATCCCGCAATAGGGAAAATTACTTCGAACTTTATCGCATGTGCCGGCAGTGGATTGGCAAGAAACCAATTCAATTATAGAAAAGCGCTGCAACTTAAAGATGGAACGATGCTATTCGGTGCTGAAAATGGTTTTCAACGATTAGATCCTCAATTGTCACATCGATCAATGAATTCTCGAGTTACATTCTCATCCATACAGATTTTGAAAGAAAAAAGCGGTAGTCTCAATAAATCTCTGAACTTCCTTTCCAGCCAACAAGAAATCATCTTAAAACATGACGAAAATAGCATTGTCATTGATTTTTTTATCCCGGATTATCGCGACCCGAAAAATAATCAGTACGAATTCAAATTAGACGACTATGAAAGTGACTGGCAAGAAGTGGATGTGCCTAAAGCATCTTATCGAAGGCTGGCCCCGGGCCAATACCGTTTTCGGGTACGTGCTAAAGGATATAGATATGCACAAACTGTGGAGGGCTCGATCCTACTCACCATTCTTCCACCCTGGTACTGGGCCTGGTGGTCCAAGACACTCTATTTGTTGGTGATTATTCTATCAGCTTATAGTGTTTACCGCTATCAGCTCAAACGTCAACTAGCCCTCGCCGAAGCCCACCGTTTAAAGGAATTAGACACCTTAAAATCGCGTCTTTACACCAACATCACCCATGAATTTCGTACGCCACTTACCGTCATCCTGGGAATGGCTGATCAATTGCAGGAAAAAGTCATAGAGACCGGCAAAGCAGGATTACATACCATTAAACGAAATGGAAACCGGTTACTGAGTC
>JABDLW010000677.1 GCA_013001805.1 Saprospiraceae bacterium
TGGTTATTGCTGCCAACTCTCCTTTGAGCCGGAGGGAGAATTAGCTACCGGGGAGTTTTCGACACATTCTCCGCCCTCGAACGACCAAAATATCGCGTAAAATCCTATATTGACCGGATGAAGTCACAAAAAATAACGATGCTCGGTACCGGGCTCATCGGCACCTTTTATACTATGTGCCTGCATGGGCAGCGCAGCCGCGACCGGGTACACGCAATTTATTCAAGGAGTCCGGAACGTGCCCAGACGTTTGCCAGTCAATGGGATATTCCTAAAAAATATACTGATCTCAAACAGGCTATTGAAGATCCGGAGACAGAGGTAGTAGTCATTGGTTTACCCAATAATCAACATGAGGAAGCAGTATTATTGTCGGCTGCCGCAGGTAAAGCTGTTTTATGTACCAAGCCCCTGGGCCGGACCGCGGAGGAAGCCAGACGGATGCTGAATGCTGTAGAAACAGCCGGAGTTTTTCATGGTTATCTGGAAGATTTGGCCTATACCCCTAAGACCCTAAAAGCTCTGAAAAGTGTACAAAATGGTGCATTGGGAAAAGTCCTTTGGACCAGATCCCGCGAAGCTCATCCGGGACCGCATAGTGATTGGTTTTGGGACGCCGAGATGTCTGGTGGCGGTGCCATCATTGATTTGGGATGTCATTGCATCGAGATTGGACGGAACTACATTGGCAAGGATATCCGTCCTGTAGAAGTAATGTGTTGGGCAGATACTCAACTAAAGCCGATCGATGCCGAAGACAATGCCATAGGTTTAGTAAAATACGCCAATGGCGCCATCAGTCAGTTTGAAGTTAGTTGGACATACCGGGGAGGTATGGATTTGCGTGATGAAGTAGCTGGTAGTGAGGGGAATATTCGCACAGATCATTTTCTGCGCACCGGATTTGAAATGTTTACCGACGTGGGATTGGGGGGATATGTTGCGGAGAAGGCTGAAAGTGATCGAGGCTGGTTATTTCCGGTCGGGGATGAGGTACACGAGTTAGGCTATAATGATATGTTCTCAGATATGTTTGCATGCCTCGAACGCGACAAGCAGCCTATGGAAGACTTTTATGATGGATATATTGTCAATGCGATCATGGATGCTTGCTACGTATCAGCAAAAAGTAAAAAATGGGAGCCGGTAGAATTGGATATTTGGCGTGGGCGATCTGATCTGGTGCAAGAGAAACTTACTTCTGATTTTGACGCAGAACACTTTCTCATTAAGGAAGAGATTTTGCCCGATGGCCGGAAAAAGGCAATCATCAAGAATAAAAAGTCAGGTAAGGTCTCCGAGAAATTGATTTAATGCTGCTGGGAAAAAATATTGTCATTATTGGAGGTACGACGGGAATTGGTTTATCCGCGGCCCTTGCTTTTATAGAGCTTGGAGCAAATGTTGTCGCTATTGGCAGGAATGCAGAATCTTGTGCTCTTGCGAAGGAACAATTTGGGATACAAGGTATGACTTTGAGTTGCGATGCACGTGATGCAACTGCGGCACCTCAGGCGATTGCAGAGTGTCAGAAAAGATGGGGGGACTTGCATGGATTATATCATGTGGCCGGAGGAAGCGGTCGCAAATTTGGTGATGGACCGCTGCACGATTTGACGCTGGAGGGTTGGAGAGCTACCTTGGATTTGAATCTTACCAGCGTAATGTTGTCCAATCGGGCTGCCGTACAAACTTTTTTGACACAGGGACATGGAGGTGTGATTTTAAATATGGGTTCAGTTTTAGGGCATTACCCTTCGCCGGTGCATTTTTCAACCCATGCCTATGCTGCCGCCAAGGCTGCCATAGTTGGCTTTAGCAAATCGACCGCTGCATATTATGCTAAAGATGACATTCGCGTTAACGTGATCGCTCCGGCACTAGTCGAGACCCCTATGGCAAAGCGAGCCGCTGAGGATCCCGCTATATCTGAGTTTATTAAGACAAAACAGCCTCTCGGTGGTGGTCGTATTGGTTGGCCCACAGATTTGGATGGTGCTGCCAGCTTACTCCTTTCGGACCAGGCTTCATTTATTACAGGTCAGGTGTTAAATATTGATGGAGGATGGAGTATTTCGGAAGGACAGATATAAAGTTATGAGTGATTTGAGGATCGGCATCGATATCGGTGGTACCAACTTAAAAGGCGTGGTAATTGATGGGAACAGAGTTATTACCCGGCAAAAAAGAGAAACAAGAGATGGTACGGCAACCTGGCGGGAGGAAGTACGGATTCTTTTTGACGCCCTCCGGGATGAATTACCTGGTAAGGCCAGAAGTGTTGGATTGTCAGCACCGGGAATTGCTGGAGCACAAAATGATAGTATATCATTTATGCCTGGCCGATTACAGGGCCTGGAAAACTTCAATTGGTCAGAACTTCTTGACTTTCCTACTTATGTGATCAATGATGCGCATGCGGCTTTATGGGCGGAAGCTCAATGGGGCGTTGGGAGAGACATCGATAATATCGTGATGATTACCTTGGGGACTGGTGTGGGGGGTGGTTTGCTTATTAATGGCCAGCTCATTCAAGGATTTTTACAGCGTGCCGGGCATCTGGGACATATGGCACTCGATACCTCAATTGAGGATCCTGACATTACCGGGATCACGGGAAGTCTGGAGGATGCGATTGGCGAATCTACAATAAAAAGGCGTTCATCAGCAAGATTTGCAACCACCTATGAATTGGTTAAGTCGTATGAGGCTGGCGATACCTGGGCAACTTATGTTTGGTTGACATCGGTACGAAAACTGGCTCTGGGCATCGCTTCCCTGTGCAATACAATCAGTCCTGAATTAGTAATTCTTGCCGGTGGCATTACCAAAGCAGGTGTTGCCTTACTAGATCCACTGCACTCTTTTCTGGACATCTATGAATGGCGTCCGGGAGGACAGAGTACCCCTATTAAAATTGCCCAATATCAGGACTATGCCGGAGCTATTGGGGCAGCACTCTATAGTGGGCAGCTG
>JABDLW010000696.1 GCA_013001805.1 Saprospiraceae bacterium
GAGCTGCATCCTCAACGAGTATGATATTATGTTTTCGTGTGAGCCCTTGGATTTTCTCCATATCGCAGGCACAACCGCCATAGTGTAGCACCACCAAAGCTTTTGTCTTGGGAGTAATCAAACGCTCGATCTCATGCACATCTACGTTTGGATGATTGAGACCAGAATCTGCAAAAACGAGCTTTGCTCCGGCTGTGATGAAAGCAGTAGCCAGGCTGGGAAAGGCATAAGCTGGCATGATGACTTCCTCTGCTCCATTGAAGCCTATCAATTTGGCAATAACCTCCAGACTGTGAGTACATGATTTAGTCAAGAATGCGTGAGACCCGAATAACTTTTTCACCAGATGATCGCATTGATCCTCTTCCACTTGACCATGCAAATATTGATTCAAGACCTCACTTGTTGTTCGACGACTCAAGTGGGTGGGAATGTTGAAAGGTATGACTGATTCACGCATTTGGGCTCTTCTTTCCCCACTAAGATAAGATAGAAAACAGACCTTAGTCTAATGTAAGATTGAGATGAACCAAATCTGCTTTTTGAGTAAGGTAGAGTGACTCAAAATGTGACCATAAACTATTCCAAGTTATCAAGGATGCCCTAATTTAAAGTCTTCTTTGTGGGAAATTCTAATCGACCTTAATAAATCTACTCGATGCCAGGTGGCCACTTTCATATTTAACCACAACCGTATAAATTCCGGGTGATAAATAATTGGGCAACTTAATATCTATTGATTGTTGATCTTCAACAAGTTTTTCCAGTACGTTTAATCCAGTGACGTCGATTATTCGAATACCGTGAACCGGACCAGGTAAAGATAAATGCAATTCCTGCACCACTGGATTCGGATAAATCTGAAATTCCGGACCCCAATGCTGATCCCGGGTTGGTGTGGTAAAATCCATGACAAAAACTCCATCACTGAAAGTAGCCGCCCAGACCTGACCGTCACTTGCTTTAAATAGGGTCTGCACGCTATTGTGATAAAGGGTCCCGTCATTGCTGAAATATTTAGTTATCACGCCATCCTGATATCTATTAATTCCATTAAAGGTCCCAATCCATACTGAACCATTTTCTTCCGGCATGATCGTGTAAACCGAGTTATTGCTAATTTCGGGCATCTGCAGAATCTGCCACTGCGATCCATCATATTTACTGACGCCACTGTTGGTGGCAATCCAAATGTCTTGATTGGCATCCATTTGCAAATCATTGATTTGATTAGCCGGGATTTCAGATCCCTGAGTAAAATTGGTGAACCCAGCCCCATCATACAAACTCAGACCTGAATTGGTGCCGAACCAAAAATGCCCATTTGCATCTTCAAGTATATGATAGACCGAATTATCGATCAGACCATCGTCTGGGGTTAGCGTCATGATATCATTGCCATCAATAACAGTTAAGCCTCCAAATGTACCAAACCAATAGCGCCCTTTACTGTCCTCATAAATCGAATAGGTTACATTGTGTAAAAGACCGTCATCTGTGGTTAATCGCTGCCATTGTCCCTCCATATAGCGGTAAGCTCCGCCACTGGTGGCCACCCACATCTCATCTTTGCTGTCACGGAAAACATCATAAATGCGCTCTCCTTCGAAGGTATTGATATAGTTATACACTTCCCATTCTCCATCATCATAAATCGAAAGCCCCCGACTCGATGAGGCCATCCAGATTCGACCTTGATTGTCCTCATTCATGCGATAAATCGAGTTGCTGCAAAGACCAATCTCGCCCTCAAATCTATTCCATCCCTGACTATTCGCAAACACCAATACATTCCAGGTGGCCGCAAATATATTTTGATTATTGTCGACAATAATGTCGTTAATTATATTTCCATAGCCATGCAGGTCGTCTTCCTCTTCGAAGGAGGTAAAATTAAAATCTGTGTAATCATAGAAGTACATTCCATTTCCCACCGCAATGAACATATCTCCGTTTCCGTCCCGGGTAATGGCCCGAACTCGCTCGAATTCTAATGGATTTGTCCAGGTCCCCCCGGAAAGTATACTCACTCCCCCACCCCAGGTACCAAACCATAAGTCACCATTTTTATCCTGATTGATGGCCTGGACATTATTATTTATCAAACCATCATCCGTGGTTAGGGAGGACCAGGTATTACCATCATATTTATTTACGCCTCCACTGGTCGCTACCCAAATCATACCGTCGGCATCTTGAAAAATGTCAGAAATGTATTCCGCCAAGATCCCGTCCTCCATAGTAAAAGTAGACCAGGTACCACTATCGTAAACACTGATTCCTCTCCTGGTGCCAAACCAAAGCCGGCCATCACTATCCCGCATGGAGCAGGAAATCCAACCATCCGACAAACCATCGGCTTTTCGGAACACCTTCCATTGATCTCCCTCTAATGTGGCTACTCCGGGACCCCGGGTACCGACCCAGGGAGTCCCTTGCTGATCGAAAACGATGGTTGTGGTACGATCTGTGGGCAATCCATCTTCCTGGGTAATCACTTCCCAGTTGGCTCCATCAAAAGTGTTCACCCCGCCTCCATCCGTGGCCAACCATAATTTGGGACCAAAACCAGCCAGATCCATAATACGTATATCGCTCAACCCAGGACCAGCGGTAGAAGCCACCGTAAAATAATCGGTGGTGGTCTGTGCCGCTCCTTTGGGAAATAAAAAACTGAACAGAAGGAATGTAGCAAGGAATAACTTGGAAATGTGATTCATGTTTTTTTGGTTTTTTGAAGAGAACGGGAGATCCTTATTAAAAATAATAATTCATGGACTAAATCCAAAATCATAGGAATTATCTAAAGGTTAAAAGTACAGGCTTAACTTCTACGAAACATCACCAAATTCAGTGATTCTACAAACACGAGGAATCAGTTACCTTAATTAAATTTTTCGACTGTAAAGGGGAAGCCATATTGCAGCCCTTGATAATGATCGTCCCACAAGTAATCAATTGCTACGCAAGTGATTATCGAATTAACTGCTCTAAATTTCGGTTAAGTATCGCAGCAATTACAGGTCATGCCAAAATCACTGAAATAGGGGATAAACAAAATAGTCGTTTCATTTAATTTTGATTTAAGAAGAAGAACAAATACGGCGCTTGCATTAATAATTAAATGTTATCGATAGGTTTTTCTAAAGAAACACTTTATTTACAATTTTAAATATTGCAATGAAAAGAAATATCACCACTCTTATAATCATATTGCAACTGATTACGTCACTTCACCTTTCACTCATGGCACAATTGGATGCACTGGCGACGTCTCAAGAGATATTTAATGCATCCAAAAATGTCAGCCCAACTATTTTAGGCAAAGTATCGTTTGTAAATCCGACTCCGTCTGTAGCCACTTTAAGTAAAAGCCGGCTAAGGCCAGCAAACCACCTCCCAAATTACCTGGCAAATAAGCCCAACTTTGTGTACGACACAGCCATAGTCGGTGTTACCATGGCAAATGACGGAAAAGGCCTCTTTGGGATCTCACTTTCCACCAGTTCAACTCCCAATGAATTTGGAGCAGG
>JABDLW010000703.1 GCA_013001805.1 Saprospiraceae bacterium
GAGTAACGTGCTTATCGGTATACTTTTTAATTTCTGCCGGATTGCTATAGGGACTCCCCTCGGCAAAACCCACTATACCTTGGTCGGTAAAAACTTCTACTAAAGCAGCATCTGTTTTCCAAACCATATAGGTGCCAACACCCCACAAAAATTTGCCATCCGGGGGTACATAGGACAAGGGAGTAACTTTGATATCGGTGATGCGAATATTTTCCCGCTGGATGACATCCAAAGGATTCTGGATGTTGCCCGATTCGAAAGGTTTGGAGCTAGACGTGGTTTCTTTCTGCTGGCAGGCAAGAGTGGAAGCTAAGGGAATGGCAGCAGAAGCAATCGCAGTCTGTTTTAAAAATTTTCTTCTGTTATTTTTATGCATGGCTGAATGTTTTGAGCTAAGCAACCGAACTAATTACCCTATGGAGGTATTCTGAAATTATGGTTTAGTAGTACCATAATACTTATGCTTGTATGCTTATGTGTTTCTTTCTAAAGATAACAATAAATGTGTATATTTAAACGAATTTCAAATTCCAGAATAGCAAATCGATTTTCGTTATGCGAAAAATTCCCAAAGCTCTTTTTTCTCCAAATTTAGGTCTCGTTTTTTTATTCATTTTTTGCTTTTATATAGTTGTGTCGGGGCAACAATCAAAGGGAGATGTCTCTGGGCAAATTAACATCAAGACCATCACTTTAAACAACCAGGGCATTCCGCCGGAATGGGCACTTTGGGAACGCCATTTACTGGAAAAGATCTATCCTGCTGCACTCGAATTTGTCGAAAAATATACCAATCCGGATGGCACGTTAAAATGGAGAGACGAATGGCCAGGCATGGACGGTTCGGATGACGGTTACGAAAGTTTCTATAATTTCTCCTTGTACAGTGCGCTGGGAGGGCCTATGCAACTGGACAGCCTGGCCCGCCATCTTTGGGAAGGGGTCACCAGGCAGTTTACCAAATACGGACAGGTACACGATGAGTTTGATGCCGGTTATGATTGGATGCATCACGGAGAATCTTATACCTATTTCTATTTTTTTGGCCTGACCAACCCGCTCGATAAAAAATTCCGAGAACGGACCATTAAATTTGCTGAAATGTATATGGATCCGGCTTATGGCAATTATGATCCAAAACTAAAGCTGATTCGCTCACCCCTGAATGGCAGTCAGGGCCCCCGATTTATCAACACGGCAGAAGACTGGGTGACCCATCGCCCCATCCTCGCCAACTACCTCTTGCCTTACGAAGATATTGAAGGTGTTGAAAGCAGCGCGATCTGGAATGATGACGACAAATTTCCCATCCTACTTAAAGCGATGAATGAGCGCATGATGAAAGGGGACGTCCCTCTGAATTTGGCCTCCACTAGTATGATGCTGAATGCCTACATGTACACCGGCGATAAAAAATATAAAGAATGGGTAGAAGACTATGTAGGCACCTGGATGAAAAGAGTAGAAGAAAACGATGGCTTCCTGCCGGATAATGTGGGCTTGTCCGGTAAAGTGGGCGAACACATGGGCGGTAAGAAATGGGGTGGATACTATGGGTGGCGATGGCCACATGGGCTGATGAACCAGATGGAGGCTACTTTTATCGGGGCTAGTAATGCATATCTGGTTAGTGGCAAACCCGGCTATTTGGATTTGCCAAAATCCGTAATAAAATTGGTAGAAAAAGAAGCGAAAGAAGAAAATGGTATCCGCTTAGTGCCTCATCGCTATGACGATCGAGGTTGGTGGGATTACCGTCCTATGCGACCTAAATATCCTTCACAGTTGTGGTATATTTCGCGACTTCCGGAAGATTGGGAAAGAGCAAAAAGACTGGCCGATCCCAAACAATGGAGTTACTACAAATATAACCTTGGAGAAAATAAAATGGTTCGGGGAATAAACATCATTGAAAACAATGGATTACCTTATCAAAAAGGTAAAGGTGATTCGGAGAATACTATTTCCTGGATGGGTTTCCTGGAGGGTGAAAACCCCACTTATCCCGTTGATATTTTGAAAGCCACCTATGAGGAAGTTTTTAGAAAACTGAAATCCATACGTGAAGATCAATCGATACCTGATGATCAGGATGTACATCATTTTCTGCAGCGCAACCCTGTCATTCTTGAAGGCCTGGTTCAATGCATGCTGGGTGCCCCCAATCACATTTACCATGGAGGATTGCTTCATACCAGTGTTCGTTATTTCGATCCTCACCGACGCCGGCCGGGCATCCCTCTTGATGTCGCTGCACTGGTGGATAGGATTACCACTGAAAGCGTCACTTTAAAGCTGGTTAATTTACACCCTACCGAAGAAAGAGTAATGATCATTCAGGGCGGCATGTTTGGCGAGCATCAAATAAAACGCGTCCGGCAGGTGATTGATTATCCTTACCAGTTTTATACTATTGACAAACAATTTTTTCAAGTGAAACTGGGTCCGGGAGCAGTTGGCCAACTGGAGTTGGATTTGGATAGGTTCGTTAATTTGCCTTCGTATAAATTTCCGTGGCATTGAAAACGGTCCACGGTCATCGGAGGCCGACCGACAACTAATTTGAGGAAAAACTTAGCAAAATTTTATTTTAGCCATTGGTTTTTCTCTTTTAAGAGAAACGGAAATGAGTCCAGCAAATAAAAATATCAAAATAAAATTTTGCGAGTTAGAAGTCGGATTTCATTCTCGGTCGCCCTCAACGGTCAACGGCCCACGGCTGACGGGAGCATGGGGTGTGGAGGAAGGGTGTGGGCATCCTCAATAGAAAAGCACTTCCAGGACCTGTCAGATCCGGAACGGGTGGGCTCAGAATCCTGGAAGGGACTTAAGTACACCGTGTAATAAATAATATTGGTTTTTGGCTGGCTTATTTTCAACTGCTCTTCGTTAAAAGCTCCTTAAATAACTTCGGCTATTCGCGTCGCTTTTGCCTCGATCAGCTAAAAATAAGCTCACCCAAATTCCCAACTTACTTAATACACAGTGCACTAGGATAGACTTTTTAAACAATCAAAACATACTCAACCATGCGACTCCTATTACAATTCTTCGCAATTACAACCTTTATTAGTTTTAATCAGCCTGGCTTAAATGCGCAATCCTTAACCATGAATAAAGCAGATTTGATCGCCCTCACTCCAAAGTGGCAAGGAGAGCGTTTTGATGACGGAAGGCCCAAAGTCCCAATGGATATCGTGCAAAGGATGAAAGCTGTGTCACTCGAAGAAGCCTGGGCTGTATTGCGCAACAATGGGTATAAAAACCAGTTTGCCGGGGATTGGAAGATCATTCATCCACACCAGATCATGGCCGGGAGAGCCTTAACGGCCCAGTATATGCCAAGAAGAGTAGCCATTAGAGAAGTACTGGAAGAAAAGGGGACAGAGGAAGGAAGGATCGGAGATATGGTCAACTGGCCAATCGGGCAATTGGTAGAGGGCGATTTATATGTAGCGGATTCCTATGGA
>JABDLW010000717.1 GCA_013001805.1 Saprospiraceae bacterium
CTACGGCGCATGTATACGCTGCGGGAGGAGTCCCTGAAGTCATGCTACATTTGCGAGAATTAGGTCTGCTCAAAGAAGACTGTCTCACCGTCACGGGTAAAACATTGGGCGAGAATTTGGATGTCTGGAAAGGGGGCGGCAAAATGTACCCCTGGGAAGCGGAAAATAAAAGAAACCGTCGCCAGCAAATACGGTTTAATCTTCAGGCATTTAATCCTGATGCACATCCTGACCAAGTAATACTTTCTCCGGAAAAGGCAATGCAGGCCAATTTGAAAAGCACCTTGACTTTCCCCTCCGGAAATTTGGCACCGGAAGGAGCGGTGATCAAAAGTGGTGCCATCGCTCCGGAAATGATTGATGAAAACGGCATTTACTATAAAAAAGGAGCGGCTAAAGTATTTGTCTCGGAAGCAAGTGCCATTAGGGCGATAAATCATGGAGATGTAAAGCCGGGTCATATAGTCGTATTGATGGGTACAGGGCCAGGGGGCACGGGCATGGAAGAAACTTTTCAAATCACTGGCGCTCTGAAACAATTATCCTTTGGAAAAGAAATTGCCCTGATTACCGATGGACGTTTCTCTGGCGTTTCTACTGGCGCATGTATTGGCCATGTCGGTCCGGAGGCTCTCGCAGGAGGACCTATCAGTAAGGTCCGGGATGGAGATGTCATTGAAATTAAAATTGATTGCGATAACCTGAGTGGCAGTATCAATCTAATCGCCTCGCACGACAATCCTGGTGCCGAGCTAAGTCAAGCCGACATCAAACAGTTATTTTCAAGTAGATCACCACATCCGCAACTTCGACCCCATCCCGAATTGCACAATGATATTAAAATTTGGGCAGCGACTCAGAGCGGTATCTGGGAAGGATGTGTACAGGATGCTGACCGGATTTTGAAGATTATGCAAGCCGGAATCGATGCGCTTGAATACGAAAAGGCTGGTATGAAGGAGTAATGAAGGCACCTCTGCTCGTAGCTCACTGTGGCGCTGAAATAGTATCAGCCGTGATGAATTAAAACATAAGGGTATCTCTATTTACCTCTGAATGAGGAAAAATTTAATAAGATGCGAGCCAGATAAGGCTGGAGGAAGAAAGATAGCCTTAGCTATCTGACTGACCCGTCTGCCATGACATGCCGGGCAGGCCCGTCTACTGTAGCATGCCGCGCAGGCAGGCCCGTCTGCTATGGCATGCCGGGCAAGCGATCAACGAAGTATGGTGAAGCATATTATTAAATAAATTTTCAAAGAAAATTATTTTTACCATGAATGGGGTTGATAGAGGTACCCATAATATCGAATGATGAAATTAGATGAGAAATTCAAGGCAAAACTTCAGCGTAGCCCGGCTCAAGGTGGTCATTTCTATATTATTTGGCCCCAATCGGCTACCTTCTTTGGGACAAAAGGCCGGGTAAAGGTTACAGGAACGATGGATGGCTATCCTTTTCAAACTTCATTTATGGCGTTAGGAGACGGCAATCACAAATTGCCGGTGAAGGCAGAAATTAGAAAAGCAATCGGCAAAGAAGCGGGGGATGAAATTACGGTACATTTAAAGAAAAGATTGAATTGAAACCATTATGTGTGTTCAGGAGGCATTCAGTCTTGATCTGCCTGGTTATTTCTGTACTCGACATAACAATGGTGCGAGTATTTAAGGGGAATATAAAAAATTAAATGCTGAAGATTTACAGAGGGCAGGTGAGGCAGATAGATCAATTAAAAAATAGAATAAAGAGAAATGAAACTTTCATCACAGGCAAGCAACATTTATGCTCAAGTCAACCGGGATAATGCCAGTCTTGGAGATTTGCGTAAAATAGCAAAGGATATCAGGAAGGACCATGAATTGGCTTTGGAATTGTGGTCTACGGGTGAATTTATGCCGCGTCAATTGGCTATTCTGATCATAGACAAGAAACAATTGTCGCAGGAGGTAATAGACCAACTTACTCAGGACATGCAAAATCATGATTTTGATGAGCGCATACATCTCATGGACTGGTTGATGGCTAACCAGCTCGCCAAAGACAAAAGGACTATTGCTCTAATGCAGTCATGGGAAAAAAGTCCCTTTGTACTCCAAAGGCGGATTTACTGGTACTACCAGGCAAGATTAAGGTGGATGGGAAATACTGACCATGCTAATACAGAGGACCTATTGCGTTCGATCGAAGCAAATATGGCTGACGAAGAACCGGAAGTGCAATGGGCAATGAATTATACTGCAGGTCAAATAGGTAAATGGCAAGAGGAATATCGCGACAGATGTATATCCATTGGGGTAAAAACGGGCCTATACAAGGATGAAGTAGTTCCGAGAGGATGTACTCCCAGTTATTTACCGAAATTTATTCCAATTGAGGTTGCCAAATTGACAAAGTAATCGTCGCGGTTGCTGTTTAATGATGTGATTAACCGGTGCCAGCCTTGATTGCTGGTAGAATGAAATCCCTAAGACCGTCAGATATTTTTCCGCGGATTGATTCTCATTAATATCTTTGACTAGTACTGATAGTCCCTAACCAATGAAAATCACTAAAGCCATTGAGGCAGAGATCATGCAGGTCCTGGAGATCTATTACAGCAGTTACCTTAATGGCGACCTGGAAAAATTTGCCTCGGTTATTGACTCCGATTACAAGCTTATCGGTACTGCGGAAGTAGAGGTTTTCCGTAGCAAAAAGGAAATGCTAAGCTGGCTTAAAGAGTATATCAATGAAGTGAAAGGCAATCTCGAATTCAGTGATAAACACACTGAACTCGCAGCAATCAATGACCTTGTTTTGGCTACTGAATTAGCCAACGTTTATAGTCTGGCGAACAACCAGCGTAAGTTTTACTCAAAAATTCGCATTTCCACTTTACTGCGTAATAGCAACACCGGCTGGAAAGTGGTGCAACAGCATGGATCTTTGCCGGATATAAGGACCGGCTCGGGGGAGTGGATGTCGTTTGATACGCTTAACCAGGAGAACCTGCAGCTGAAGGAAGTGGTGCAGAGAAGGACGGCTGAATTGGAAATCAAAAATAATGAATTAAAAATTGAAGCAGCGCTGGAACGCGTGCGAACGGTAGCAATGGCCATGAAAACAGTCATGGAATTGCAGCAAGTGAGCGAGATTATCTTTACCGAATTGAAGGCATTGGGCTTCAACCAACTACGCAACACCGAGGTCATTATCAATCACGAAGGCCGGGAGACCATTACCAGTTATTATTATTCGGACTATGGTGTGACCGGAATTATTGATGTGGACTACAATTCTAGTCAAACCCTGCAAGATTGGGCACGGAGCATGCAGAATGCAGATGATGCCTTTTCCGAAGTCACAATCAGCGAAAAGGAAATGGAGGACTGGGAGTTATATCGTCTCTCCCTGGGATATCTTCCCGATCCAAAGTTGGCCGGGGCCAGGGCCGTCTATTATTATTCTTACTCTATTGGACTAGGAGCACTGAGTATTTCCCTATTCGAACCCATTAGTGCCGGAGACAAAAAAATTCTTCTGCAATTCCGGAATGTCTTCAACCTGGCTTATAAGCGATACAACGACATTGCTCAGGCAGAACAGCAAGCCAGGGAGGCACGGATAGAAGCAGCCCTGGAAAGAGTGAGAGCCCGAACGATGGCTATGCACCGTAGCGAAGAATTACTGGAGACCGGTGCATTGTTATTTAGGGAGCTATCAAAGTTAGATGTCAGCATATTTAATTGTGGTTATGTGTTGATGAATGAAGAGGAAAAGATGGGGTGGAACTACGGAGTCAATCCGGGTGATGGAACCATCCGCCCGCTGCCAACTGGCGTCCCTCAAACCGGGACCAAAGTATTGGATGCCATAACTGAGAGTTGGAAAAAACAAGAACGGTCTCTCATCATTGAACTGGACCCACAGGAAACCATCGCGCATCAGACCTATATGGCCGAAAATATGCCCAATTTTTCATTGTCAAAAGAAAGGCTGCTTGCCCTCACCCCGGAGCGACTTGCCATCCATACGTTAAATTTCAAACACGGGTATTTATTGCTGGTGAACGCTACAAAACTGAATACTGGCCAACAGGAGATGGTCATGCGTTTTGCTCAAGTGTTCGAGATGACTTACCGCCGTTTCCTTGACTTGCAAAGGGCGGAGGTACAGACAAGAGAGGCACAGATAGAAGTAGCATTGGAGCGAGTACGGGCTAAATCGTTGGCAATGCATAAAAGTGAGGAATTGTCCGGGCTTTCCAGCGAATTAGTGAAACAGGTGGAGGCTTTAGGAGTAGAAACCTGGTTTTGTGCATTCAACATCTATGGTGATGACGCAACAGGTTCCCTGGAATGGGGCAGCAATTCGGAAGCCACGTTTCCCGAATACAAAACCCCACGTGAAGGAATTTTTCTGAAGTATTATGAGGCAGGGCAGCGTGGGGAAACATTGCTGATCCATGAAATAGGTGAAGAAGCATGTCCCGCCCATTATGAGTACTTGTGCAGCCTCCCTGGAGTGGGTGAGCAGTTGCTCAAAATGAGGGAGGCCGGACTTTCTTTTCCCACCTCTCAGATTGACCATGTGGCTTTTCATAAGTATGGATATGTCATATTTATCACCTTTGAGCCCGTGCCCCAATCGCACGATATTTTCCGGCGTTTCGCCAAAGTTTTCGAACAAACTTATACCCGTTTCCTTGACCTGCAGAGAGCGGAGGCGCAGGCATGGGAGGCCCAGATAGAGGCGGCACTGGAAAAAGTCCGCTCTAGTTCTTTAGCTGTCAATAGAACGGATGAATTTATTAAAGTAGCTGCGGTTGTTTTTGAAAGACTTAGTGAATTGCATATTCCTGCTTATTCTGTCACTATTCCCACTTTAAGGGATGATACGAAGGATTGGGATGTCTATGGTTGCGGAATAAGCGAAAATGGCCTGACAACTTTAAACTTTAAACTTCCCTATTTCAGCAATCCCATAATGGATGACATCCTGCACGCCAAAAACGAAGCTGAAACGGGATACTTTAACAAGATCTATTCGGAAGAAGAAAAAGATATTTATTATGAATATGCCTTTAAAAATACCGAGCTAAAAAACTTACCCGGTGATATAAAAGATACGGTGCGACAATGCAAAGCTTATGGAGTTTCCGTGGCTTACACCAGTAATTCAATGATCATTGCCAATGATTTTGCCGGAAACGTTTTAGATCAAGGCCAGGCTGATATTCTGAAACGGTTTGCCCATGTTTTTGAACAAGCTTACATCCGCTTCCTGGACCTGCAAAAAGCGGAGGCTCAAGCCCGGGAAGCATTAATCGAAGCAGCTTTAGAAAAGGTGAGAAGCCGCACCATGGGCATGCAAAAAAGCGAGGATCTTGAAGATGTCATTCAGCTTCTGTTTAAGCAGTTTGTCCAACTAAAAATCTTTGTTCAGCATACCGGATTTCTGATCGATTATAAAAATAGAGAAGATATGCTCATCTGGCTGGCGGATGAACATGCGGTTTTTCCTCAGATTTCCATTCCGTATTTTGACTCTCCGCATTGGAACAGCTTTCGGGAAGCGAAGAAGGAGGGACGGGACTTCTTCACTAATCAGCTGAATTTTGCCGAGAAAAACCTTTTCTACCAAAAGCTCTTTCCGTACATCCCCAACTTGACCCAGGAAATCAGGGATTATTATTTCCAGTGCCCGGGATTAGCTATATCCACCGTATTACTGGATAATATCGGGTTGTACATCGAGAATTTTGAAGGCATTCCGTATTCGGATGAAGAAAACCGCATTCTTCTGCGTTTTGGCAAGGTGTTTCAACAAACTTACACCCGCTTCCTCGATTTACAGAGAGCGGAGGCGCAGGCCAGGGAGGCACAGATAGAGGCGGCGTTGGAGCGAGTACGTTCCCGCACTATGGCCATGCAAAAGGCAGACGAATTGCACGAAGTCGTTACGTTGGTTGTGGAAAAACTAATGGACCTGGGGGTTATTCTGGATGCAAATGGAGTGATTCTATGTACGTATTTTAAGGATTCAAGGGATGTCCTGCATTGGATTGCGTCTCCGGACTTCAGTTTCACCGGGAGCTATCTCCTACCGTACTTCGATCATCCCATTTTTAAAGCTGCCTGGGAATCAAAATTAAGTGGAGCAGAATATTTCTCCCAGTCCTTTTCAGTGGAGGAGAAAAACAGTTTCTTTGAATATGCCTTTGAGCATTCTGACTATAAAAAATTCCCGGACGAATTCAAAAATTGGGTTTTTCAAAATGACAAACATTCTTTGTCTTTTGCCTGGTCAGAACATTCTGCCATTCTTATTCCTTCCCACACCGGAGTTTTACCCTCTGAGGAGGACATAGAAATATTGAAACGTTTTGCAAAAGTGTTTGAGCAAGCCTATGTACGCTTTATGGATCTGCAGGTAAAGGAGGAACAATCGGTAAAATTGTCGGAAGAAAAACAAAGGCTGGAGAAGACCTTAGAAGATTTGCAGGCCACGCAAAATCAGCTGATTCAGGCGGAAAAGATGGCTTCGCTGGGTGAGCTGACCGCCGGTATCGCTCATGAAATAAAGAATCCCTTGAATTTTGTCAATAATTTTTCGGAATTGAGCAGCGAACTCCTGGACGAAATGGTTGAGGAAATTCAGCGGGGCGACCAGGAAGAGGCATTTGCCCTCGTTGAGGATTTAAAGCAAAATCTGAAAAAGATCCTTGAACATGGCAGGCGTGCCGATGGAATTGTGAAGGGCATGCTGATGCACAGCCGCGGTAGTAGTGGTCAAAAGGAAATGACTAACTTAAATGCGCTCTGCGATGAATATCTCCGTCTAGCATACCATGGATTGCGTGCCAAGGATAATACATTCACCGTGAAGATGGATACGGATTTTGATCATAATATACCGGAAATTGAACTGGTGTCCCAAGACATAGGGCGTGTTATTCTCAATTTGATCACGAATGCTTTTTATGCGGTGGGTGAAAAAAATCAATTGGGCAATGCGGGTTACCAGCCGAAAGTCTCCATTAGTACCCGGCAATTAAATGGGAAAATAGAGGTGGTGGTGTCGGACAACGGTCCTGGCATTCCGCAAGCGGTAAAGGATAAGATTTTCCAGCCTTTTTTTACCACAAAACCGGCAGGGCAAGGCACGGGTCTGGGGCTTAGCTTGAGCTACGACATCGTTAAGGCTCATGGTGGTGAATTCAGTTTTGCATCCAAACCGGATACAGGATCCAGCTTTACGATTTCAATTCCGTTTCAGTCTACTTAAATGGGCTGCATCATCATTGCATTAAACTAAAGTTATATGAAAAGGCGATACTTTAATTATTTAATGGGCTTGGGTACAGGGACAACTTTAGCGATCCCAAATTTCAATATGGCAGAGAACAAAGATCAAAAGTATATTCGCCTGGGAGGACCCGTGTTTGAAAAATACGACGACCCCGATACGTGGATCTCTGCATTGCAGCGATTAAAATATCGAGCAGCATACTGCCCAATTAAGGTGGGAGCTGACGAAACCCGCATTAAGGCCTTTCAAAAAGCTGCTTTAGATAATGACATTATCATTGCCGAGGTAGGAGCATGGAGTAATCCCATCAGTTTGGATGAAAAAGTAAGAAAGGAAGCGGTTGAAAAATGCATCAGTTCATTGGAACTGGCAGAATTGATCGGTGCCAACTGCTGTGTGAATATCAGCGGGTCCAGAAACCCGAACCCGGCTTACTGGGCCGGACCACATGCAGACAATTTGACGCCGCAAACTTTTGATCTTATTGTTGAAACGACCCGGAACATCATTGATGCAGTGAAGCCTTCGCAAACCTTTTTCGCACTGGAGCCGATGCCCTGGTCCTATCCTGATTCACCGGATAATTACCTGAGATTAGTCAAAGCCATTGACCGGCCAAGATTTGGCGTTCATTTTGATCCGGTTAATATGATATCCAGTCCCCAGATCTATTTTAAGAATGGAGAATTTATCCGGGAATGTTTTAGAAAGTTAGGATCCAATATTCGCAGTTGCCACGCCAAAGATATAACGCTCCGGGAGGATAACTATATCCCTCAGCTGGATGAGTGCCAGCCCGGTCTGGGGAAATTAAATTATAATGTTTTTCTGGAAGAATTATCCCGGATAAAAGATATCCCTTTGATGATGGAACATCTGAAGACGGCAGAAGAATACGCATCAGCAGCGGATTATATTCGGTCTGTGGGAGAGCGAAATAACATAAGTATATAAATCTTCAGAGTATCGGTAAAATTTGCATTTGAGCTAGGTGAGAACTTGCAATCATGAATTATCATGAGGTCAGAATCTGCCGGGAAAGGCGGAGTGCTGTAAGCTGAAATTCATCGTATACTGTAATTGAACACCCTATGAAAGTCTTATGAACTTCCTTGACGAGAAGCTGTACCTTTGGGCACCCTTAAATGAGAAGTTGTAAGAATGAATTTAACCATAGAAAATATCTTATTAGTTGGCTCTTTATTGCTTCTGGCAAGCATTTTTGCTGGTAAAACGTCTTATAAGTTTGGTGTTCCGACTTTGTTGCTCTTTCTGGCAATCGGAATGTTAGCAGGTTCTGACGGCATTGGTGGTATTCTTTTTGATGACCCAAAACTGGCACAATTCATTGGTATAGTGTCGCTCAATTTTATTTTGTTTTCAGGCGGACTTGACACCAATTGGACTGCCGTCAAACCCATTCTCCGGGAAGGAATTGTATTGTCCACGTTAGGCGTGTTATTGACCGCAGTTTCTCTTGGCACTTTTGTCTGGGTTGTTACTGACTTTACCATTTATGAGAGTCTATTGTTGGGTTCGATTGTATCCTCAACCGATGCAGCAGCCGTATTCTCGATTCTACGTTCTAAAAGCCTGGCGCTAAAAACCAACCTTCGGCCAACTCTAGAGCTGGAAAGTGGAAGTAATGACCCAATGGCATATGTATTGACTCTTGCATTTTTAACTCTGGTAATCAATCAGGATCAAAGTTTTCTATCTATAATCCCCTTGTTTTTGCAGCAAATGATTTTGGGCGGACTGGCAGGATTTGCCTTTGGTTTTCTTAGTGAACGCATAATAAACAAAATCAAACTTGATTTTGAAGGGCTTTATCCCGTTTTGGTTATCGCGTTGATGTTTATGACATTTTCAGCCACCGATTTTGTAGGTGGAAACGGTTTTCTTGCCATTTATATATGTTCGGTCTACCTGGGTAATCAAAACCTCATTCACAAAAAAACCATTTTGAAAATGTTTGATGGCTTAGCCTGGCTTATGCAAATTGTTCTCTTCCTTACTTTAGGCTTACTTGTTTTTCCTACCCGCATCATTCCATTTGTCGGAATTGGACTGCTTATTTCCCTGTTCCTGATCACGATTGCCAGACCAGTAGGTGTATTTCTTAGCCTTGTTTTTTTTAAAATGAAACTGAGAAGAAGATTTTACATTTCGTGGGTTGGGTTACGTGGTGCGGTACCAATTGTGTTTGCCACTTACCCACTTTTGGCAGGAATTGATAAAGCAGATATGATTTTTAATATTGTGTTTTTTATTTCAGTCACATCGGTATTAGTTCAGGGCACTACGCTTTCTCTTGTTGCCAAATGGTTAAATGTGGCACTACCAGCAGAAGCAAAGAAATTGAACGCAACGGATTTACTATTGGCAGAAAATCCCAAAGCGGAAATGGAGGAAATAATCGTGACTCCACACTGTTTTGCAGTGGATAAAAAGATCGTGGAATTAGGTTTTCCAAAAAATGCGATCATAGCGATGATAAAAAGAGGTGACAGCTACATAATGCCCAACGGTGCAACAAAAATTGAGGCACAAGACAAACTAATTGTTCTTGCCGACCGTCCGGCCATTTTTGATGAAGTTTACAAAACACTTAGAATAGAAAAAACCTCAGAAGTCTAAACACGGCCGTCGATTTTCCTCCACCATTATTTACCTGAAGCCAGATGCAAGGGAGCCTGGGATTGACCTGTAAGAATATCCAACAAACCTATTTTTCTCGAATATTCTCCATTATGGATTATTGTGAGTAATTCTGTTTGCATACATTGGGATAAAAAGTGACTAGTGTAGCAAATTGTAAGTAGATTTAGTATATAACGCAGTCATTTTGTGCCAAGACAAAGAAGCAGAACCCCGTCCGAATTGGCACTCGTGCCCGTTGGGCACGTGCTCCCATTCAAGCCGGGCGGGCGCACACCTGCCTGGCTGGCGTCTGCCGACAGGTAGCCTAGGCTACGTAAGGTTTCTGATGATGAAGTATTGGTGCGGAAGAACAAGGAATATGCTATATTTATTTACAGTTTGCTATACTACAATGAAAGCAAGAACACTCCAACTAATTGCTGGCATTAGCTACCTGGTCATATTCTTTGCCGCGATATTCGCCCACTTTTTTGTTCTTGAATCGATCATTCAGGCTCCCTTGCAGACCATAGAGCAACAACCTATACTGGTGAGGTTTGGGATATTGGCCTTTCTGATTACGGTAGTTTTTGACATTGTGGTTGCATGGGCTCTATTCGAGCTATATGAGAAACACTATTTATCCCGTCTAAGTACTTACTTTAGAATAATGCATGCTGCGATCATGGGGGTGGCTATATTTACGCTTCCCGTTGCCTTGCTATTAACAACAAGTGAGGAGATTCTCAGACAAGTGGAGATCTTCAATATCATATGGCTCATCGGTCTCTTCTTTTTTGGCATTCATTTGATCTTATTGGGAAGGATCATCGTAAAGCCCAAAATAATTGCTTTTTTTCTCGTCGTAGCGGGATTTATGTACATGATGGATACCATGGCCCATTTCTTACTTCCAAACTATGATGAGTATGCATCCATATTTTTAGCACTTGTTGCCATTCCCAGTATTATTGGGGAGATGTCATTTGCAATTTGGTTGATTGTGATGGGATATAAGGACTGGACAGAAAAAATCAGTCAATGATGAACTCTCAGCAATTGAAAAGTACTGAACTAATACTTTACAAGCAGCCGATAGCAGTCAAGCATTATAAGGGGATTAACCTGCATATTTTGTTTTAATCACTTTAAATCGCTAAATTCAGTGTTGACATACGGCTTGGAATGTTAGACATATCTGCGATTTCAAGTCGATTCGAAATTTGAAGATGGCACGTTCACAATCAACTTCAGTTGGGTAGCTATCGACACGAATGTAACCAGGAAAGTTGACATGAAATTTAGCGGAACAATAGAAATTAACAAACCCAGAAGCCTTGTGGTAAAATATTTTGCTGATCCAGAATATTTGGGAGAATATCAAGATGGCTTTATTAAAAAGGAACTGGTAAGTGGGACACAGGGGCAAGATGGAGCTGTATCCAAAATGTATTATAAATATGGAAAGCGGGATATGGAGCTTAAGGAAACCATCATAGCCAACCGGTTACCAGATTCGTTTGAGTCTAGTTACCACCATAAACACATGGACAATACGATGAAATGCAAATTCACTGCCATCAATGACAACCGTACCAGATATGATTATGAATTCGAGTACGTTCGCTTTAGTGGTTTCATGCCAAAATTAATAGCTACCCTATTTCCCGGCATGTATCGTAAACAAGGTGAAAAATGGCTCCAGCAATTTAAGACGTTTATCGAGAGTCAGTAATCCAGGTCTTTTGACTCTCGAAAGCTGGTCTTCATATGACTGGCAGGAATAATTCGAAATTTTGGACCGGAAAATGATCCCGTGAATTTCATTGTTAAATAAAGAGGAAACATAATTTAAATGGATGTCTGTTTTCAGAACACACAAGGAGAAGCAGCTTTGGTTTTATGTAATCATTATTTTGGTGGGTATCTTTTCGGTTCTCGCTATTGGTCGTCCCCTCCAGGAAATGTTGCGTGATCAAAATACTCAAGCGGTTTTCTTTTTAATTGGGATGCTTTTGACTGCGGCCACTATTGTCATTCACGGATTAAAAGTGCGACCAGGTAAAGTCGAATGGGTGATATGGTTGGGACTTGCCGCAGTTTATACCATGTTTATCTTTAGATTGGGAGCGCCCGAGCGCAGTCATGTCATCGAATACAGTGTGCTTGCCGTCTTTATACTCAGTGCACTCATTGAAAGGCAAGGGGAAAAAGGAAAATACCTGAGGCCGGGTCTGATTGCTTTTGTCCTCACGACCTTGATCGGAACGATTGATGAGGGGATTCAAGTGTTTTTACCGGACCGCGTATTTGATCCCCAGGATATATTGTTCAATAGTCTTGCCGCCTTGATGGCAGTGGGAGGAAGTATTCTCTTACGCTATGTGCGACATAAATTTAGCCGCAGCCATCAAATTTCGGAGTAACCAGTATTGCATCGGTCTTAGAGACAAGAAAGAAGACTATAATTCTACAACAAAATAAATCACCCGATTTAGATTAAGGCGTAAATCGTTTGGTGGGACCAAACGACACCTATAGATTTATCATTTGCCCACCCCGTGATTGGGATGAAATTAAAGCAGAACGAAAATTTGATGGCAAGCGATTTAAAAAATTCATAATTTTAATAAAGATTGAATTAAGGGTAAGTTGCTAGATTATTGGA
>JABDLW010000719.1 GCA_013001805.1 Saprospiraceae bacterium
GCAGAACCTGGTTGCTGAGCATTATCTCCAATCAATTCAGTTTCGGGATAGCCTGCAACAACCCCTGTCAGATTTCCAACATATCCTAACCGAAAGGAGCGAAGGCATGAATAGCGCATGGCCAGGATCAGTTTTCGGTCTCCTGCTGGCACGGGCTTTAGATCATTTTGAGAATGCGGCTGATTTTGGATCCCTCCCACAAGCACCCTTCGTAATGGATGAGCCTGATTTTTTTGCATCACGAGAACAATTTACAAGCCTGGATATAACTACTTTAGACACAAGCAATTATGTGTATTTAGCTACAAAAATCTTTCAATATGGACTGAAAAAACAGGATCTGAGACTTGACTTGAGAAGGTTAAATTTTATCCGGTTGAAAAGCTCTATTCCTTCGAAAAATGACCTCTATGTCAAGGGTTTGAATGCCTTGAAAAGCCAGTACGAGGACGATGAAAGTCTGGCATTAATTCAATACCACCTGGCATCTTTCTACCATAGCGAATTGGATGATTTAAGGACTGCCCATGAATTGTGTCAAACCACCATTAAGGAGTATGGCCGGACGCAAGCGGCTGATCAATGCCGTAATTTAAAAAACAGTATCGAAAGGCCTCATCTGAATACTCAAATAGAACAGGTTTCAATTCCCGGTCAGCAACTTTTGGTGAACATTGACTTTAGAAACTTGTCGAATCTATTCGGACGGATCATAAAGGTAAGTGAGGCGGATCTTGATCGATTTAGCAACCTCCATCCTGGCTCGCAATTGGATTTTCTCACCTCCGCCAAAGTAGAACAGGAAGTGCAGGTGAGTCTGCCAACCAGCGAGGATTTTAAGCAGCATCATACCGAGACGAAACTCCTCCCTAAAAGTGTGGGGCGTTATTTTCTTTTGCTGGGAAGTTCCCGCGATTTTAACGCGGAGCAGGACTTAATTGTGGCCTGCCAATTTGATGTTTCCAACCTGGCATTTGTGCATGAACAATCGAGGAATTTCGCCAGATTGCTGTGCCTTTCCCGAAGTGATGGAAACCCGCTTAGTGATGTTAAAGTGGAGTGGTTTGCACATAAATACGATAATAAGCAACGTCGCCGCGTTTCGACATTGGTAATGCAGTCCTTCAGCGATGCCATGGGACTGGCAGAAGTGCCCAGTGACCGGCAATCCAATCATACCGTGAGACTTAGCATGAACGGAGATACATTGCACTTGCAAAATCATTTTCTGCGAACGTATATTTTTACCAGAGACCCGCAAACCACCCAGGAAGTACATTTTTACACCGACCGGGCACTTTACCGTCCAGGGCAGGTTCTGCGCGCTAAAGGAATCGTGTTTGAGAGGGGACCGGACAGAAAACCAGTCATCGATACCAATAAGCCAGTAGTTATCACATTATTTGACGCCAACGGCCAGGCAGTGGCATCCCAGGAAAAAGTGTCTAATGTTTATGGATCCTTTGATGTCCAATTTCCCCTCCCTGCTCAAGGCCTGCTTGGAAGTATGTCTCTGGGGAGTGATCTAAGCAACGATCGTGTTTATTTCCGGATGGAAGCTTATAAACGCCCTACATTTCAGGTCAAATTTGATACTTTGAAAGAGACAAATAAATTAGGGACTTTGGTAGAGATCTCCGGTAATGTTTCCTCATATGCCGGTGCAGCGTTGGGCAATACGCCATTTAAGTATAGGGTGGTTCGTAAAGCACGATTTCCCTACCATTTTTATTCCTACAGATTTCCCCAGCCATCCAGTCCATCCCAGGAAATTGCCAGTGGAGTGGCAGTAACCACAAGTGATGGAGCATTTGCAACTTCATTTGTAGCCATACCTGACACCGAAATCGATTCAGGCCGCAATCCGGTTTTCGATTTTCAAATTACCATCGAGGTAACCGACATCACTGGGGAAACGCAAAGCGAGGAGTTGAATATGTCCATTGGTTATCATCCCTACGGCTTGATCCTGAAAAGTGACCCATTAATTAACCTGGAACGGGAACGACAACTTCTTTTTTCCGCCAGGAATCCGGATGGTCAGTCTGTAGCGGTGGAAGGATCTGCAACGCTTCGGTTGATCAAATCCACCGATACATGGAAAAGGACCCGTTATTGGAACCTCCCGGATTTAGCTGATCCCTCACTGCTTGTGCGATGGTACGAAATGCCTGCATCGGGAGCAGCGAATAATGATACCGTGACAATAATCAGACTACCCATGGTCGACACCGGAGATGCTCTTATGGTTGATCTAACTGATGCCGGTATACCGGAAGGAAAATACCAGATTGTTACTTCCACCACGACGTCAAAGGGACATGCCAGTGAGTCAACCTTTGAAGTTGACTTCATCGATCCCCAGGGATCTTACACACCAGTAAACCAGCTGGTGTCAGTTACGCAGGATCAGTCTAGCTATTTTGTGGGGGACACTGCCCACATGCTGGTGGGATCACCTGTCGAAGGATTAGTCCATTACAGGATCGAAAATGAATCAGCCAGCCAGGGTCTTCTGACGATGCGAGCTGGCTGGCAAAAAATCATGATTCCTATTCGTGAGAATGACCGGGGCGACATCTTTGTGCATTTATTGATGTTATATCAGAACCGCATCGAAGAAAAAACGATCAGAGTTGTGGTTCCCTGGATCGATAAAAAACTATCGGTCGAGCTTTCGACCTGGCGAGATCTCGTACGGCCAGGTAGCAAGGAAGAAGTCGGGTTGAAGGTACTGGATGATCAGGGCAAGGGTGTTCAGGCCGAAGTGTTGGTAAACATCTTTGATGCATCTCTTGATGCAATCATTCCTCATAGTTGGCAGCAGCATTACTTTCCGGTGAGATCTCCTATGCTGCAGTTTTTCAATGGCGGGTTTGGTTCGGTATACGCCATTGGATATGCCTATGGCAGGGAACCGGAATATATAACCATTCCAAACGATCAATTTCCCAATCTTAATTGGTTTGATTTTCCTTTGTATGGTCGGGTTCGAACGATGCGTGACATGGCTTTTCGAAGTACCAAGGGAGAAGACGCCATGCCGGCAAGCGCAGAAATGGCTGAATTAAGTCAGAACAAACAAGGACCCAACTCGAGTAGTCTGCCGGAAATCCGGCAAGACTTCAATGAGACACTGCTTTTCTATCCTCATCTGCAGAGTAATTCCAATGGAAATGTGACTTTTGAATACCAAATGAATGATGCGTTAACCCAGTGGCGAATGATGATTTTGGCCCATGGCAAAGATGCATCCAGCGGATACCGTGAAGCCATGATGATCAGCCAAAAAGAACTTATGGTCACTGTAAATAGACCAAGATTCTTACGAGCGGGTGACATGATTAGGTTTGGGGGGAAAATAGATAACCTGACACCTGTTAACACAAAGGCCACTGCCAGGCTCATACTCTCTAATGCAATAACCGGAGAGGACCTTTCGCATTTCTGCTTGGATCCGTTATCCAAAGAATTGGAAATTCCAGGAAATAGTAGCACAGCGGTATTTTGGCCTTTGCGGATTCCAAAAGAATACAATTTACCGATCGAATACACGGTGTCGGCGTCTACTTCCCAACATGAAGATGCTGAAAGAGCCCTGGTCCCTGTTCTAGAGAATCGGACACTTGTCACGGAGACGCGCGCGATAACTGTAAAAACCGGAAATGAAGCCACAATTGATTTGTCGGAACTTTTCGAAAAGGAAAATAGTGTACCCAGCGGTGATCTGATACTGGATCTTACTCTTAATCCAACCTGGTACGCTGTCAAGGCTTTACCTTTTTTAATAGATTTCCCCTATGACTGTTCAGAACAAGTGTATAATCGATTGTATGCTAATGTGTTAGGAAGATATCTGATCCAGCAGAATCCAGAGATCAAAAAAGTCCTAAAACTCTGGAATCAGGAAACGCTTTCCAGCCCACTTACAAAAAATGACTTTCTCAAATCAGCAACACTTACGGAGACACCTTGGGTTAGAACAGCGCTTTCTGAGACTGAGCAAATGCGTAATCTTGCCTCTTATCTTGAAGAAAACACACTTAATGACGCCATCCAAAGGCATCTAATTGAATTGTCACAGCGTCAGTTGCCTTCTGGAGGATTTCCCTGGTTTCCCGGCGGAGAGGCACATTGGTACATAACGCAGTACATTGTGGAGGGGCTTCTGCAAATGGATCGCTGGATGCCACCAAAAGACCGGGAGACCATAGAAAATATGTTGTTGAAAGCGATTGATTTTCTCGATCTGCAGGCAACCCGCCAGTATAAAAATCTATCTGATCAGGTCCTGGCAAAGAACGCCAATTGGGACGACGATCATTTGGACCCAATCATTATCCAATATCTATTTGTAAGGGGATTCACCTCAAAACCAATCCATAATGACCTACGACCCTTGTTCGACTATTACCTGGGCCAGGCCGAAAATTTTTGGACCCATAAACCGCTTTATTCACAAGCTTATCTTGCACAGATCTTTCACCAGAGGGAAATGATGGATCAGTATGAAATTATCATTAAGTCATTAAAAGAACGAATGATCGTTAATGCCACTCTGGGAACACATTGGAACTATAGTCAAGGATTTCGTTGGTGGGAATTACCTATTGAGACTCATGCCAAGTTGATCGATCTGTTTGTGGACCACGGAGATTTTCAACTGGTGGAAGAATTGAAGCTTTGGCTGCTAAATAATAAGAGAACAAACCGGTGGAATACGACGAAATCAACATCCGATGCAATAAGGGCGTTACTAAGTGGACCATCAAAC
>JABDLW010000735.1 GCA_013001805.1 Saprospiraceae bacterium
GGGATAGGCTTCTACGACCATCCAATTACCTTCAGCCGCTCCTGATCCAGGTGTAGCATTGGGGAAAACGCCATTTAAATAAGGACCAATTGGTTCTGGATTTGTAATGCCAGGAGAAAACCACGGAAATGAAGCTGCCAGAATAAAGATCATGCCTGCCAGGCAGCATACAATAGCCAGTAATTTCCGGATAGGGGTGGATGGATAGTCTGAGTGCATTGGGTAACCGATTCAAATCGGAGTGTTCATGCACAATATAGCGTAAAATGAGGGAAAATCCCACTGAAAAAGTGATGGAATTATATCCAAGCAACCGCTCAAAGTCAGGGCAAAATAAGTTAGATTTTTATCTAAATTATAATACCTTGGCTACCAACATCAATCAAAAACAAATCTGATGAAATGTACCTTAATAATAATATTTCTAAATTTTCTTCTAATACAGAGTATACAAAGTCAGGAAACTTATAATCCTATTGTCCAGGATTTCGGAGGCATCTTCGATATTCCTCATGCGTCGGTAAAACCGGATGCCAATCAGGAATATAAAATTGTCATAGATGTCGTCTCCGGACCCAAAATGCCTCATGAACTAAATCCGGCAATTAATAATGTGGCCAGGTTACTCAATCTGCATGGGATAGCGGGTGTGCCAGAACAACAGATGGATGTCGTATTGGCAATCCATGGTGAGGCCACCGATGCTGTACTCAATAACGAGTCTTACGAAAGTAAGTATGATATGGCCAATCCCAATGTGTTGTTGTTGGCGGCACTGGAAAAAGCAGGTGTCAAGATAACTGTATGCGGTCAGTCATTAATCGGTCACAGGATTACTGCCGACCAGGTACTGGGATCAGTGGAGATAGCTACATCCATGCTCACAACAGTATCGAGCTACCAGATGAAGGGCTACGCATTTTTTCGATTTTAGATATGCTGAATTCTAAATTTACCCGCATGATCTAAGTGCCATTAGTGATCATTTACGAAGAGAATTATTTTTACAAATAGTTAGAATATTTACTAAAAGATAATTTATGCTGATGACTTTTTGCCACACAAACAGGAGTGTCTTTATTTTCCTCTTCACACTTAGTTGTTTGATTTTTAATTCCTGTGATTTTCGAAGATATTCAACGGAATTTAGATCGGTTGATATGAAAATAGATGAAGAGAAAAGCAATGCGAATCCACTGGTAAAACCCGAAATACCGCCAGGCGCCTCATATCTTCCCCGGATTAAATTTACTGCGGATAAAGACCACTCCTCGATATCATTTAAAACCAAACACTGGGAAATTGTGGACATCATCGGCTGGTTTACGGATTTTGAAATCGTGATGCACTCAGATAGTGCTGATTTTAGTGATGCGGTAGTTTACGCCGAGGTTAGTCCCAGTTCTTTGCAGATGCCCAATCTGAAAATGCAAGGTACAGCACAGAAGGAGCCCTATCTCAATTCAGAACTGTTTCCTCACGCCACTTTCAAGAGCAAACAAATGATTAAAAGGGGCAATAATTCTTATACCCTAAATGGCCAATTAGCAATAAATGGAATTAACCGGGAAATCGATTTTGATGTGATTTTTAACGGATATGCCTATCCCGGTGAGAAATCTATTTGTGGGTTTGATGTCTCAGGGAAAATCAATCGTAATGATTTTAATGTTGGTATTGGGGATAAATTGCATAGCGGTAAAAAGGTTCATAGTGATACAATCTATCTGAGTATGGCATTGCGAATGGAGTAAAAGAAGCTATGCCGAACACGAATTTCAGCATAGCCTTTTTTATGTTTTGGTGCTACACTAGATACGGTAGCGCATTCCCATATAAATATTTCTGCCAAAAATCGGACCCCACGTGAGGGAACTGTCAAAATAAGGACCAAAGGGATCATCGCTCGCCAGAATCGGATTTTTCTGCCGGTAATTAAGCAGGTTTTCTCCGCCAAGATATACTTCAAACTTTTCACGCCAGCGTTTACTTATCTGGGCGTTCATCACCACAAAACCAGGTGAGCTATCAGCTAATTGGTATTCTTTTGGGTTGGAGCCGGTAAAAGGAATCCTTTTAGGCCCTTGCCAATTGATGGTGTAATCAAATGACCAATCATTCCCGGTTGCATAACCCAGATTAAAAAATAGTCGCTGTTTCGAAATCAGCGGTTTGTCCAACAAGTCTCCATTGTAAGTAGTTTTTACATCGTACCAGCGGTAGGCAAGTCGCGCATCCAGACGTGTTGCCACTTCATAATCCAGTTGCAATTGAAAACTATTGGAAAAGGATTGGCCATCCAGATTATAGAAATTAACTTCCTGAGCGTTCTGGTCAAGGTCGATGACAATCTGGTTTTGAAATTCGGTGCGATAAAAGTCCACGCTGATAGAGCCGGGGCGTTGGTGCGACTGAAAGGTATATACGACATTGGTGCCGGCATTCCAGGCGATTTCAGGATCCAATCCATAAGGATTTCCAGTGGTCTCACTATTAATATTAAATCGCCGATTAGCAGCCATGAGACCATTGTTTTCTGCCAGGATATTTGCTGTACGTTGTCCCCTTCCCAGGGAAGCTCTCCACACCACCTGATCGTTAAAAGCATAGCGCAAATGCAACCTTGGCGTAGCAAAAAATCCATAGGCATTATGGTAATCACCACGTAATCCGGCTACGAGGGAGAATTTTTCATGGCCCCCGTAAGTGTACTCAAAAAAACCACCAGGTACTGATTCGCTACGGTCGAAAGATGCGTCCTGAAAGGTTTCATCGAAATCGTCGTATTGCATACTTAATCCCATGAGCACCTGATGATTGGTATTACCTATGATGCTTTGGTAGAGTATGTTGGCGTAAAGTGAATTTTGGGAAGCCTGATAATCTCGCTGGCCAAAATAACTATCTTGTTCATGCTTTGATCCGGACAACTGGATAGCCCAACTACGCCATGGAAGCGCTTCATATACTTTCCCTAATTTTACCCAACCTTCCAACCGGTTTAAATTTAATTTCATTCCCCAATGGCGATCGGAAAGGGCGTCACGCTCGGGTTCAAAGGAAGTTTGACCACCCACATCATTAATATAGGTGCCGGCAATGCCAAACTGAAATCGCATGCCGTTATTACCTCGATATTGCCATCGATTTAGGGCTATGAAATGATCACTGAGTGGGTTGTCGAGAAAACCATCGTCATTGCGATCCATGCTCCGATGGTTAAATTTTCCATGTAGCAATAGAGCAGTTGCCCATTGATCATCTATTTCCTGAGAAAGATTCAAATTTCCCTCAAAACGTGCACCTTCGTCAGCGTAGAAATTCAGGTACATCTTGTCGTCACCGGTGGGCTTACGCATTTCGATATTAATTTGCCCGGCTATGCTTTCGAATCCGTTGGCAACCGCTCCCGTACCTTTATTCAATTGCATCCCAGATACCCAGGTGCCCGGTACAGCAGTGAGACCATAAAGCGAGGACAACCCGCGGATATAAGGCATACTTTCGCGTGTAATTTGAATATAAGGCCCTGCCAATCCCAACATTTGAATTTGCCTCGTTCCGGTGATGGCATCGGTAAATGCCACGTCCACGCTGGGACTGGTTTCAAAACTTTCACTCAAATTGCAGCATGCTGCCTTCAATAGTTCCTTCTCGTTGATTTGTTCGACCTTGATGGGGTCAAGAAAAGAAAACTCAGTTGCCTTTTTTCGATGCACGACTTCCACTTCATCAAGAGTATTCCCGGCTGATAATTTTATAACCAGCGGGACCCCGGACGAAACTGACACGGTATCATTTTGATAACCAATGTAACTAACTACCAATTGTGACGAATTTTCAATAGGGGCGATCCTGAAGGTGCCATCGATCTCGGAGGTGACGCCCATGGTAGTACCCAGCCAGAAGATGTTCGCACCCACCAAAGGTAAATCCTGCTCATCTTCTGACAGTACGATACCTTCGACCTCAACGGCAGTTTGCGACCAGACATGAATAGGTAGTAGTAGTGTAATCACTACTATCTCCCAAAATTTGGTGTTCTTCATGGGTCAGTGGGTTGTCACACCATCGCGATAGGCACAGCAGTCCGGCAGTTTGGCATAATTCTCTGCCGTTGCTTTGATGTCTTGAGTGTCGTGACCAGCTTCTGCAATAGCTTGCTTAACTTCCTGCAAAGCAACTTTCTTTGGCTTATATATTATGGTGAGTTGTTTGCTTTCTTTATTCCACTCTGCCGAAATTACTCCGGATTCAAGTGCGGTCTTTTCGATGCGCTTCTCGCACATCTGGCAAACACCTTCTACAAAAAAAGCTTCCGTCTGAATTTTCTTTTTTGAACTCTGGGCGGTAGCGGGTTGAAAAGAAAAGAATAGACCTAAAATGGCGGTAATAGCTACTAATATATTTTTCATAATTGATTTTTTTAATTGATGAATTTTGAAATAAGCTGAGTCCAAGCTCAGAAGTAAAGAACATCAATTAAATCAGCCATAAAAAGTGAACGTATGGTATAGCAGCCAGAGTGGTTGCACTTTGGGGGGAGGTAGATCCTTAAAGACTTGATATTGCGACTCCACCTCTGCCGTGACGATCTGATAATCTCGCGAAATGGACCGATCTCGAATCGGCATCAAAT
>JABDLW010000736.1 GCA_013001805.1 Saprospiraceae bacterium
GTTCAGTTCTGCTGACCGAAATAGATGACCTGGGAAGTACGCTTTTCGTTGGCGATTCCTTGTATTTATCCCGCGACCTTTCCCATTTGAGTACCATGTATAGTTATCCTAATGTGATTCCTCTCAGCAACTCGGAAACCATGCGGGTATTTAGTAGGTTACAGGACCTTGACTTTGCCGCCCTCTTTGGTGCCTTTCCGCATCAAAACATTTACCAGGGGGCAAAAGAAGTATTTGATCGGTCCTTGGCCAGATATCAGTTGGTTATGCGAAGCTGATCTTTCGAGACAAAAAGTGCCGGGCTCCGGTCTTTCCAACAGATGGCTGGTAATGATCTGAGTAATTATAGCTGGCACCAGACTTGAATGAAGCTTCTGATTATGACCAGAAAAAGAAAATCTTATGCCCTACGATATTTTGGGAGCGGATAATCAATTTGAGCCGATTTTACCCAGAAGTTCTGCGGCTGGATTACGGAAGTCATGATTTTCATTTATACTAATTTCCATTAGAAATTGCTTACACAATGTCGTTTGGCCCTCACGCAAAAAATTAAGTGCAAGGTACCATTGCGCCGCATCCTTAAAACGGAAATCTTCCCTCCTGGAAAATATTTGCAGAAGTTCTGTAGCGAATTCTTGATTACCAAGTTCCATGAAAGACAGGGCAACATAGAAAGAATCGACAGCCGTTGTCATGGGTAGACTGATCACAGCTTCATAATTTTCTAATTCATATAGTTGAGTCAGGCTAGGGGAGGTCGATTCACCTTTCTCAATGGGATCAAGCAGGTTGGGATAGGGTTCGTAATACTGAGTGTACAGATCGGGGGCTGCGGAATTAAAGGCAAATTTATTGAGCAGTCCTACGATTCCAACCAATATGACCAATCCGGCAGCTATTTTCCACCAGGTAGTGCTGCTTTTCAAGGGATTTAGCCTGATGGGCTCATCCTGGTCCCAGGCCTTGAAGTCTTTCTTTACGTCCAACCTGGAGAAATTGGTTGTGGATTTTTGTATGGTTAAATATAGATTGAGTTCGGCTTCAAACTCAGGATCTTTCTTCTTGTCTTCCAATGTGATCTGCTCTTCGGGAGATAATTCATCCTTCAGATGTTTTTCGATTAATCTGATATCCTGAACTGATAGTGCCACTAGCTTTTAGCTTGTAAGATTTCTTTCAATTGTTTAATACATCTCGATTTATGGCTACTCACCACATTCTCGTTTTTATATTTCATGTTTTCCATGATGGCTTCAATACTGTAATTTCGATAGAAAAATAATTGTAGCAAAAGCCTGCATTTATCGCCTAATTTTAATATGGCATCCCGGACAAGTATTTCTGACTCACTTAAGGAAGAATGATATTGTTGTGTCACCCGGTACTTTATGTAACTGTCTATCGTTTCCGTTTCCTGATATAGGTTTCTTTGCTCTAATTTGAGCCTGTTTATAAGATAGGCTCTCCCCATCATAAACACCATGGTCTTGGGTGCGCTTCGGTCGGGGTTATATTTTCCGGCCAGGCAATATTCATAAAACGCCAACATCGCCTCATGAAAGGCATCCAGCCTGATGTCAGGATCGGGGGTATATCGCTGCATGTACTTTAGAAAAGCCGGTTTAATCTCCTGATATAGCGGTTTTAATGCCTGGTGCCCTTCCTGCAGGATCGATTCTAACAACTTCAAATTTTCATTTGTCATCCTTTATTCAATCCCGGATCTTGATCATTAACAAATTTATTTAATAAAAGTATGGAAAATACATAATGTTATGCTCTTTAGGTGATAGCCCAGCTTTTTCCAGCAGGGCTGCTGCGAGGTGTACAGGTACTTACAATGGCTTTTTTTGGTATTTTAAAGGGATCCGTAATGTAAAGATGAAGTCGAATCTAATCATACTATTTCTTGTTTTAGGCACCTATCCCGCTTTGAGCCAACCGGATTCATTGTACACCAAAAATTTACTGGAACTTAGTGATGAGTTTTTAAAACGGAATAGTCTGGATTCTGCCCAGCAATTGGTCGATTCTATATATAACCTTTATGGTATGGAGCGACAGTACAGGGATAAGTTTTATGTCGTTGCTCTTCTTCTGGAAGCCAATATACTAGAGAGAAAGGGGATGGTAAAAGATGCTCTGTCGGTCATTGATAGTGCAATGGCATGGCAGGATAAACTGGAACCAATTGATTCCAGGAGAACTTCTCAGCTGTTGCACAAAAAATCTGTAATCGAAAATAGACTTGGCAAGTATCAAGATGCATTGGTCACTGCCACCAGTGCCTATGAATGGGCGTTGGAAGACACCATTTCAAAAAGAATGGCAATTAATGCACTTATGGCTATGTCTTCGGCACACTTTCGATTGTATCATACGCAGGAAGCCATTGAGCTTACACAACGGGCGCTGGAAATGCAGGAGCAACTAGACTCGAGCGATCATGCCTCAACAGCCAGACTAATGTCTAACCTGGCGAATCGATACAAGGATTTAAGGCGTTATGACAAGGCACTGCATTACCTGAGTCGTGTTTTGACCATTCAAAAGGCCCATTTACCTCCTGATGCAAGGGATGTGGGTACGACCCATTTCAACATTGCCTTAAACCTGCAGAGCAAGGATATGTATGCAGAGGCAATCAAACATTATCAGGAGTCAGGCAGAATCACTTCGCTTTATGTTCCTGATCATCCTTATGTGGCTGAAGATTATCAGAAAATAGGAGCATGTCAGGTCGAACTTGGAATGTTTGCTGCAGCTCTGGAAAATTATGCAAAAGCGATGGCCATATATCAGAAACGATCAGATCGTGATGTCTCAGAAATCGCTCTTTATAGTGCTTATGGGGCATTGTATGATCGCCAGGGAGATTATAAGCGAGCTGTGGCAAACGTAGACCTTGCTATCGAATTAGCAGTGGAAAAACTTGGTCCGCAACATCCTAAGGTTGCAGGATATCTAAATGAGAAAACGATATATTTAGTCAAACAGAATGAAATCGTAGCAGCGAAAAATTGCGCATCTGAGTCCCTGGAGATTTTGGGGTACAATCCGAACAATTTTCATCCTCAGCACGCAGTGGCTAAAGATCATTTGTATAATGCCCTGGGTCATGCAGGATATGCCCATTTATCGGCATACCACCAAAGTGGTAGCATCGCTGAACTCCAAAAAGCACTGACATTTTATCAACATTCGATCACTATTCTGGATGGCCTGAGGCAAGACTTACAAGATGAAGGTGCCAAGCATTTACTAAGTAATCAAACCATTACTCTCTTTGAGCACGCCATCGAAACAGCTTATTTTTTACACTTGACCACGGCAGAGAGAAAATATGCCGAATTGGCCTTGCAATTCAGTGAGATGAGCCGGAGATCTACCGTATTGGAAGCGATACTTAGTCACCAACCGGGAAATTTCCCCGGACTTCCATCCACCATTTTAGAGAGAGAGAGGCACCTCCAGTCAAATATTAGTGACCTGGAAAATCAAATCCTGGCAAGCGACCAATCGGACGAGGAGAGTCTGGCGAGATTAAAGGATGGCGTATTTAGCGAAAAAGAAAAATTATACTCTTTTCAGGATTCCCTGAAAGAGTTTTATCCTGAATATTATGCCTATCGATATTTGATTGAACCCATTGATATCGGTCATATTCAATCGAGTTTGATCGCCCAGCAGATAATTCTGGAGTATTTTGATGGCGAGGAATGCATTTATGCTTTTAAGCTCACGAGTCATGATTTAGAGATTCAGAGGATACCTCGAAATAACGAATTAAATCATTATATCGAGAGTTACCTGACCCATATCAGTAATGCAGATAGTATTCTATTAAATTTAGATGCATCGCTACAAAAGTGGAGTCATGCCTCACATGGGTTGTATAAATTCTTGCTAAAACCAATGCTAGGTGGCGGAGATTTCACAGAGATTCTCATTATTCCTGATGGATCTGGGGCTCCATTGGTCTTTGATGTTTTTCTAACGGAAGAACCAACGAAAAATGATCCGGGTCTTTGGCCTTATTTATTTAACCACTTTAAGGTTTCTTATGCGCAAAGTGTCCGGTCCTGGGACGAACAACGACGACTTAGACCTAAGCCAACAAAAAACTTTGTCGGTTTTGCTCCTAACTACCAGGAATTGGAAATGCATACCCCGGATACTTTTGATCAACAAGCTTTGGCTATGCTGGTGCGCGCTGGTGAAATAAATTTGCCCGGCGCCAAGAAGGAAATATTCAACATTCAGAAAATTATGTCGGGAAAGGTTTTAATTGACAACGAGGCAACTGAGCGGGGTTTAATTGAAAGTATTTCGCCGTAC
>JABDLW010000750.1 GCA_013001805.1 Saprospiraceae bacterium
GCCATAGCCAGAAGAAGTGGTAAAATCCATAGAATTTTGGCCGGTAGACCCAGACCCCACTGTGACAAACCAAAGATGATTACAAAAAGGCATAGAATGGCCAGTGCCAGATATATCAAGACGAAAAGGGTCCACACATTATGGTGAGGCTCGTATCTGCCCCGGATTTTTGCCCCATCAGATTGGTCCTCAATGGCCAAGTTGAGTTGAGGCGACCAGTAGTGCTGATCTTCCTTCTTGATTTTCAAAATGAAGTGACCGGGAATTTCCACGACATCGAAAAGCGGTTCCTGAGCTAGTTTTTTATTTAATCGATCAATGACCACTGCACTCCTTTCGGGATAGGAGAGTTCAAACTTTGGCCGGATGCGGAAACTAGTCATTTGGCTTTAATCAATTGTGGAAAAATAGATCGCTGGTGCGTAAACCTGGTATGACAAGATCCTTTCTGATTATGCATTATACAATGATAATTATCATACAAAATACATAGATATATCAGTTTGGTAGTCTCCCGGTCACTCTTTAACTTCGTAGAATGCCAGAAAACGTGATCGATGCGATTGGCACCACCTGCTACCACTGCGGGGAGGATGAAGGTACCATGCCAGTACTGTATGATGACAAAGCTTTCTGTTGTGAAGGGTGCAAGATGGTCTATAGCATATTGCAGGAAAATAACTTGTGCACTTATTACGAACTAAACCAGTCTTCAGGCATCAGCTTTAAGGAGAGATCGATCGAACGTTACAGCCATCTGGATAATCAAGATGTAATCGAAAAAGTTATTGATTTTTCCGATGGAATACAAAGCCGGGTTCATTTCTACTTACCACAAATACATTGCTCCTCTTGTCTTTGGCTCTTAGAAAACCTGAACCGGCTAAATCCGGCAATTTTGCAATCAAGGGTAAATTTTCTCAAGAAGGAGGTTAGCATTCAATACGACCAGAAGGAGACTTCGCTTCGTAAGATTGTGGAAATGCTGGCCACCGTTGGATATGCCCCGGCACTCGGCTACGATAAACTGGGGGAAAAAAGGAGTTCAGCGCAAGAGAGGTCTCTCTACTATAAGATCGGCTTGGCGGGATTTGCCTTTGGCAATATCATGCTTCTGAGTTTCCCGGAATACTTAGGCCTTGACGCACACACTGAGGGTGATTTTGTGCAATTTTTTGGCTATTTGAACCTGATTTTAGTCTTGCCGGTTCTACTGTACAGTGGTCAGGACTACTTGCGCTCGGCCTTGCAGGGGCTGCGACAGAAGCACCTAAATATTGATGTGCCGGTTTCACTGGGCATCCTGGCATTATTTGGAAGAAGTGCCTTTGAAATCCTGACTCACTCCGGTGCCGGTTACCTGGATTCCCTGGCTGGACTCATTTTTTTCCTTTTGGTGGGAAAATGGTTTCAAACCAAGATATATCATACGATTTCCTTTGATCGGGACTACAAATCCTACTTTCCGATGGCATCTAACGTGATCCGCAATGGTGAAGAACAATCCATTACATTGGATGATGTGGAGGTCGGCGACGAACTAATCATACGCAACGGTGAGTTAATACCTGCCGATGCAACATTATTGGAAGGTGCGGCTGAGATTGATTACAGTTTTGTTACGGGTGAGTCAAGGACAATTACCGTGCAATTAGGGGAAAAAGTCTTTGCCGGTGGTCGCCAACAGAGGGGAACGATCCACATACAAGTCATTGCCAAGGTGGCTCAAAGTTACCTCACGTCCTTATGGAATGAGGAGGTATTCACCAAAAGGCACCAGGTAGGATTAACCAGTAAGCTGGCCGACCGGGTTGCCACCTTCTTTACCGGCGTGATTCTTCTCGTGGCCTTTTCGACCTTGGTATACTGGTTACCTCACGATCTGAGTATCGCATTCAATGCCTTTACATCGGTGCTGATTGTAGCTTGCCCGTGTGCCGTAGCACTTTCCATTCCATTTACTTTTGGTAACACCTTGCGATTACTGGGAAATCAACATTTTTATTTAAAAAATACCGGCGTGATTGAGGAGATAGCCAGTGCAACTCATATTGTGTTTGATAAAACCGGAACGATTACCACCAATCGAGGTGCCGTGCTTCAATATCATGGGACACCTTTATCGAAGGAGGAACATGATTTGGTCTTATCCCTGGCGCATCACTCGGCGCATCCTAAAAGCAGACAAATAGAGAAGACCCTAAAAGGGACAGGATCCTATCTTCCGGTGAGACACTATCAATCGCACACCGGCGAAGGCATTGAAGGCATGGTATTGGGACGCCGGGTAATGCTTGGAGCACACCGATTTGTCATGCCATCTAGTGGCAAGACATCTTTGGAAAGAGGTACCTGGGTGTGCATTGATGATGACGTAAAAGGGTGTTATTCGGATGAAGCGCAATATCGCAAGGGACTGAGCCAGGTGATTGATCTGCTGAAGCACCGTTTTAAGTTATCTATCCTATCGGGAGATGATGATCTTGAAGCGAAGAAATTGAGAGAAGTTTTTGGACATGAGAGTAACCTGCGATTTCACCAGTCGCCACAGGATAAGTTGAAAGCGATCCATCAATTACAAAACCAGGGAGAAAAAGTAATCATGATAGGTGATGGTCTTAATGATGCCGGCGCTTTAAAGCAGAGTGATATTGGCATTGCGGTTTCTGATGAGGTGAATAGTTTTATCCCCGCATGTGATGCCGTTCTTGATGCTGCACAGTTTATCCGTTTGCCCAATTTCGTTCGCTTTTGCTCCCAGAGTATTGGGATCGTATACCTCTCGTATTTTGTTGCCCTGCTATATAACATTGTCGGTTTGAGTTTTGCCGTTCGTGGATTATTATCGCCGGTAATCGCTGCGATTTTGATGCCTCTGAGTTCCATCACCATCGTGGCATTGGGTATGGGGCTCAGCAGCATCGCTGCTTTTCGGCTGGGTATAAATGGAGAAAGTACACAGGAAGATGATCAAGGTCATAGGTCGGCAATGACATTCGTCATCAATCAGGGTTAGGACCGTTTCTTATTTTGCAAGCTTAAATTATCAGAGAATTCATGTCAATCCTTTTTGTACTTATCCTACTTAGTCTACTGGTGGCCGTCCTGTTTCTGATGGCCTTTTTCTGGGCCATCAGGTCCGGTCAATATGACGATGACTATACTCCTGCCATGCGGATTTTATTCGATAATGATAAGGAGCCGGCAGAAACTGATAAATCGTAAAGCATGTGACTCTGGTAAGATCAATATCTGATTATCAACCAAATAAAGTACCAATCTAAAATTAAATTTCAGATGTCCAAAGTTGAGCAATTTAGCTATGATAATTCGATCGTTCGAAAATTTGCCATCGCCTCTGTTGTCTTCGGAATCGTTGGTATGCTCGTCGGTCTTACCATTGCCTTGCAGCTGGTTTTTCCCGCAATAAACTTCGAGTTGCCTTATACCACCTACGGTAGATTGCGACCTCTCCATACCAATGCGGTCATTTTTGCTTTTGTAGGTAATGGCATTTTTATGGGAGTGTATTATTCACTGCAAAGGCTTTTGAAAGCACCGATGTACAGTAAGCTTCTCAGTAATATACATTTCTGGGGTTGGCAAGCCATCATCGTCGCTGCCGCCATCACTTTACCGTTGGGCTTTACGAGTTCGCACGAATACGCTGAACTGGAGTGGCCGATTGATATTGCCATTGCTCTGGTGTGGGTGGTGTTTGGTATAAATATGTTTGGTACCATACTGAAGCGGCGCGAAAACCATTTATACGTGGCTATCTGGTTCTATATCGCAACCTGGGTGACCGTCACCATGTTGCACATCTGTAATAATTTGGTTTTACCAGTATCACTATTTAAAAGTTATCCGGTCTTTGCCGGTGTTCAAGATGCCTTGGTGCAATGGTGGTACGGTCATAATGCGGTGGCATTTTTTCTTACTACCCCATATTTGGGGCTGATGTATTATTTCTTACCCAAAGCCGCCAACCGTCCAATATTTTCCTATCGCCTTTCCATCATACATTTTTGGGCACTGATTTTTCTCTATATCTGGGCAGGTCCTCACCATTTACTTTATACATCATTGCCCGATTGGGCCCAATCACTGGGGATGGTGTTTTCATTAATGCTTATCGCCCCATCCTGGGGTGGTATGTTAAATGGCTTGCTGACCTTGCGGGGAGCATGGGACCGGGTCCGTAATGACCCAATCCTCAAATTCTTGGTAGTGGCAGTGACAGCATATGGTATGTCCACTTTCGAAGGACCCATGATGTCAATCAAGGCGTTCAATGCCATCACGCATTATACCGATTGGACCATTGGACACGTACATATTGGTGCCCTGGGTTGGAATGGAATGTTGACATTTGGCATCTTGTATTGGTTGCTTCCCCGAATTTACAACACCAAACTCTATTCGGTGCGATTGGCCAATGTTCATTTTTGGTTGGGGACACTGGGCATTATCTTTTATGCTGTGCCACTTTATTGGGCGGGCGTAACCCAGCAATTGATGTGGAAGCAATTTACTCCGGATGGATTCCTGCAATATGGTAATTTCCTGGAGACGGTGACTCAGATCATTCCCATGTATGCATTACGAATTGTCGGCGGTACTATCTACATCATAGGCGTTTTCGTGATGGTCTACAATTTGGTCAAAACGGTGGGTTCGGGTGTGTTCCAGGCAAGTGAAAAGGCTGAGGCACCCGCAAGAGTAGCTCACATACCTCATGCCGGTGAGTATTGGCATCGTTGGTTTGAGCGACGATCGGTGTTATTTACCGGCTTGGCCTTGGTTGCCGTGGTCATAGGAGGTCTCATAGAAATTTTGCCAATGATGTGGGTCGATTCAAATGTTCCCAAAATAGAAACAGTCAAACCATATACTGCGCTGGAAGTGGAAGGTCGCGATCTCTATATCCGGGAGGGATGTGTTGGCTGTCATTCCCAAATGATAAGACCGTTTAGGTCGGAGACAGAACGTTATGGGGAATTTTCTAAATCAGGTGAATTTATCTATGACCGGCCTTTCTTATGGGGATCAAAACGGACCGGACCGGATCTTCACCGGATAGGTGGAAAATATCCTGATTCCTGGCATTATAATCATATGATCGATCCGGAGAGTATGTCGCCAGGTTCAATAATGCCGGCATATCCCTGGTTGGTAACTGATGATCTCGATGTTTCTGATACGCAGAAAAAAATTGAAGTACTCGAAAAATTGGGTACTCCGTATGATGATTCATACATAAGTAATGCAAATAAATATCTGACTAAACAGGCTGAGGAAATTGCCGGCAATCTACGCAGGGATGGTGTTGAGTATCCGGAAATTGAGAAAAAAGAAATCATTGCATTGATTGCTTATTTACAACGCCTAGGGACAGATGTAAAGAAACAAGGCCTGACGGGAAGGTGACCTTCGGCAGCCTCAGGTTGACTGACCGGTAAGCACAGATTAACCGGCAGCGGTAGAGAGTAAAATTGATCAATTTAAGAAATTCAGAATGTACAAATATATTTTACAATCGATTGAAAATATTAACTGGCTGGCCATTGGACCACTACTCATATTTTTCATCTTTTTTGTCTATGTGACCATCTCGACTCTTATTAAGAAGAAAAGTTTTATTGATCACATGGGGCAATTACCTCTGGTGGATGATAAAGAGGAACAAGACTAAGAAGATACCAGGTCAGAGTTGTATTCTAATTTTAAAGAATTAACAGTTTTTTGTGAATCGAAAGACACTAAAATGATAAAATTAACTGCAATGTTCACCATGCTAGTGATGCCGGTTTTTGTCAGTGCAGCCGGCCAGTTTAGTAGCGAAAACCTCTATGAAAACTTAGGTTTTTATTTGGTTGGAGGGGCCACTCTAATTGTGGCCATAGCAGCATTTGCCACATTACTCAAATTGCTGGATATGGTGGTAAAAAGTAAGCAAGGTGAGGGTGCTCAGGAACAGCCCCAACCTGTACTAAGTGAATCTGATCCTGGTGTCGAATCCTGGTGGCAAAAACTTTACAAGCAAGCCACTAATGTCGTACCGGTTTCGAGGGAGAAAGAAATTTTACTGGATCATAATTACGACGGGATTAAAGAACTCGATAATAATTTACCTCCATGGTGGCTGGCCATGTTTTATGTTTCCATAGTTTACGGTGTATTTTATATGGGTTACAATCATTTTAGTAAGTACGGTATGTCTTCATCGGAAGAATATGCACAGGAGATGGCACAGGCGGAGGCGTCAGTCAATGCCTATCTGGCAGGTCAGGCAAATACAGTTGATGAAAATACTGTGGTGGCATTAACTGATGAAGAAGCACTTTCTAATGGTAAATTTATTTATCAGCTAAATTGTGTAGTTTGTCATTTAGAGTCGGGTGCTGGATTAGTTGGACCTAATCTTACCGATGAATATTGGATCCATGGAGGTGACATAAAAGACATCTTCCGCACGATTAAATATGGAGTGCCCGAAAAGGGAATGATTGCCTGGGGTACTCAACTACGACCGTTGGAGATGCAAAATGTTGCTAGCTATATACTTACGTTGGTGGGAACCAATCCACCAAATCCCAAGGCGCCGGAAGGCGAAAAATATGCTCCAGACGGGCAAGAAAGTATGTAAATTTTCTGTCTTGTTGAGATGGTGATAATTTGAATAGAGACATGCAAGATACTGAGGCATTTAGGGATTCTATCGGAACAGTCGATGAGCAAGGCAAGAGAATTTGGGTCTATCCAAAAAAGCCGAAGGGCCGGTATTACAATGCACGTACGATTGTAAGTGTAATACTCCTTGCCCTTCTCTTTGGTCTGCCTTTTATACAAGTGCATGGTGATCCACTTTTACTTTTTAATATCATTGAGAGGAAGTTTATTCTTTTTGGAATTGTATTTACTCCTCAGGATCTTCACCTTTTTGCGCTTGCCATGATTACCTTGATTGTTTTTGTGGTTTTATTTACAGTTGTATTTGGGAGATTATTTTGTGGATGGGTGTGTCCCCAGACCATTTTTATGGAAATGGTATTCCGCAAAATTGAATATTGGATTGAAGGGGATGGAAACCAGCAAAAGAAATTAAATGCCGCTCCCTGGAATAGGGATAAAATCCTAAAAAAAACCGTTAAACATTTCATTTTTTTTAGCATCGCGATTTTGATTGCCAATACATTTTTGGCCTACATTATCGGGATAGATGAACTGTTTAAGATTATATCCGAACCGGTGAGTCAACATTTCGGAGGTTTTGTATCGCTATTGATATTTTCCGGAATTTTTTACTTTGTCTTTGCCCGAATGCGCGAGCAAGTGTGCATTGCAGTTTGTCCCTATGGAAGATTGCAGGGTGTTATGCTCGATAAAAATTCGGTGGTGGTGGCTTACGATTGGATCCGGGGTGAGCCGCGCGGTAAAATTCAAAAGAAGAAAGCAAATGATCCGCTGGATCAGATTACCAATACCCTGGGCGATTGTATAGATTGTAAACTTTGTGTGAGGGTATGCCCGACCGCCATAGATATTCGCAATGGCACACAGCTGGAGTGCGTAAACTGTACGGCTTGTATGGATGCTTGTGACGAGATCATGGATAAGGTAGGCCGGGAGCGAGGTTTGATACGTTACGATTCTTTTAATGGTATTAAGGAGGGGAGAAAAAAAATATTTACGGCCAGAGTCAAAGCCTATTCTGGTGTTCTTCTTGCATTGATAGGTTTGCAGGCATTTTTATTTTCTGTCCGCTCCGAAGTGGAGGCAGTGGTCTTGCGTACACCGGGGATGCTTTTTCAGGAAGTAGCCGATGGGTATATAAGCAATCTTTATAATTACCAGATCATCAATAAGACCACGCGGGATATAGACAGTATAGAATTCCGTTTAGCAAACGTGGAAGGACGCTTGAAGGTCGTAGGAAAAGTACCTGTCGCTGAAAAGCAAGCGATAGCCGAGGGCGCCTTTTTTATTGAATTGGACCGAAATACACTGACAGACCGTAAGACCAGGGTAGATATCGAGGTCTATGCCGGCGACAAGAAGATCGATGATGCCAGGACCAATTTTCTGGGCCCGGTAGTGGTCAGGTAGAACCGAAGATCGAGACCGATTGAAATGAGCGTCTCGATTACGAATGAACGAATCAAGGTGCTGACCGACGTAGGAGCGTCAGTAGACGA
>JABDLW010000770.1 GCA_013001805.1 Saprospiraceae bacterium
TATCACGACTTTCTATTACTTCGACCTTGCTTGCAACATCCTGGTAGTCCCGATGATAAGTGTTATAGGAAAAATCACCGCGAATTCTTAGCCCTCTCAGTGGGGTTAAGGTCATCCCCTGAGTAAGCCATACATCATTGATGTTGAAGGTTTCTCTTCCCCCTTGTTCTAAGTAGGGAAAGAAATTCAGACTGGCAAAATGTTTACCGATAAACGGCTCAAACTCTGCACGATCGCCCGGAGTAAGATAAAACTCTAAGTCGGGGAATGTAATGGGTAAAATAGGACTTACCCGTGCTACTGTATTGACATTGACATCCCAATTATAGAAGTGGGGCTTGTCACTTTGCTGTGAGTTGAATACCAGTTTTTCATCTAAGCTCAACCAATCATTTACCTTAAATTCAACCTTCATCAAGCCGTTGTACCTCTTAAAGTTTTCATTATTTTCATGATCCAGGTAGCCATCTTTATTTAGCATTCCAAAAGAAACGTAGTAGGAAGCCCTATCGGTGGCACCCGATATGCTCAAGTCATGCTTTTGCTGAGGAGCAAAGTCTGTCATCAAGCTATTTTGATAGTTATTAAAGCCATAAAATTGAAGGACACCGTCTACGACAGCCCATTCCGGACCAGTACCATTGGCATAGGCGCGAATGGCGTTGGAAAACTCCTCAGAGTAAGAAGGGTTTCCGTTTGACCGGATACTGGCCCGATCCCTGGCCTCAATGAATTCAACGGGATCAGTTACCACCTCCATGTTAAAAATCGGTCGGGCTAAAGATAGCTCAGTTGATAAACTCACATTAATTTTTCCGGCTTTACCTTTTTTGGTCTCAATGAGGATGACCCCAAATGCTGCACGTGCTCCATACACCGCTGCTGCTGACGCATCTTTTAGCACGTTCACACTCGCAATGTCACTGGGATTGATTCGTTCCAGATCCATAGGAACGCCGTCCACTAAAATTAGCGGACTTCCTCCATTGATGGACTCATATCCCCGAATGTTGAAATCGGCAGCTCGAGTTGGATCACCATTTCTAATGGAAACATTCAAGTTAGGGATAAGACCCTGTAGACCCATACCTACACTGGCAATTGGTCGCTGTTCCAGCTCCTCGCTAGAGATGGCGGCGACCGCACCGGTCAGGTTGGCTTTCTTTTGTGTGCCATAACCGACAACTACTACCTCGTTGAGAGCTGTCACAGATTCATCCATCACCAAATCAACCACAGAGCGGCCGTTAAGAGCAACTTCTTGTGATTCGAAACCGGTGTAAGAAAATACCAATATTGCATTGTCATCTGTGACATCAAGAGTGTATGTGCCATCAAAATCAGTAACGGTACCAGTTTGGGTACCTTTTATCAGTACAGTAACTCCGATTAAGGGCTCGCCATCCGGTGATGTCACGGTACCCTTAATGGGTTCATAATCGGGGGGTGCTGCATTTATCGTCAATGCAGTCAGCCCGAGAAGGAGTAAAAGAAAACTCCATCTTTTGTAGAATAAGTTTTTCATAGGCTTGATAAGTTTTTAGCAGTAATACAAAAAAAGTCACAAATCAGCTTCGACTGAGCAAGAGAATAAGTAGAAAATCAATGGTTATACATCGTGTAGTGCAGCAGTTTAAGGAAATGTGTCTTTAATATTAACAATTTGTTTTTTGGATGACAAATAAATCACAAGAGAAATGGTATGGCAGATGCTGCATATAGCAATTAATTCGCCTTTTAACAAAAACTTACACCAACCATAGTGGTAAATTCCAGTGTACCAAACACACCAGTACACTTTTTTATTTGAGAGAAATAGGTCCTTCGAAATCCCCGAAAATCAGATTAATGCGTAATTAAATCAAAATTTCAGAAATTGAAATTTTTATTGATTTCGCAGAGCTGTATCGAGTGGAATAATTGGTGAGATCTTTATGGAATCTTTCGGACGTTCGAAATCAGGTTTTACCGGCTTGAATGGCACGGGGGGCCGCTGTAGCGAGTCAAGTGAGATTTCTATAGGATTGGCGCGCAGGATGCTATCCACCAGGACGCTGGCTTCATCCAATAATCTCTCCTGACAGCGTTCTTTTTCAACCCGAATATATTCAGACAGTCTTTCCGCTACTCTTTTTTCCATTAATTCGGCAATTATTGCTTCATCTCTTTCCTGACAGGAAAAACTCAGGATAATGAAAATGAGTACTATACTACTGAACTTCCTCATGTCTATTTAGCATGATCTTTATTTCTTTTAAACGTTCCTCTTTAATCGAATCTACCCAAAAATCAAAATTCTGTTCTTTTACCACCGTGCAGCTATCTTTTAGTTTTTCACTCCATTCATTGCGTGATGCTAGAAAAAGGGAATCGACCAGCCTTAAATCGGCACGACTCAATTGGACATTTGCCGGACCGCATGCGGTTGCACTTAAAATTAGTATGATTAAGAAAAATAAGACCCTATTCATCTGCTTTCAACTTAAATCCCACGCTGTGGATATTTTCCAGATTTATTGATGGGTCGCTTGCCAGGTACTTGCGCAACCTGCTGATAAAAACATCCAGGCTTCGCCCCATAAAATAGTCATCCTCGCCCCAAATCTTTTCCAGTATCTCGCTCCTCTTACACAGTCGGTTTTTATGTAAAATCAGATAGTTTAGTAGATCGCCTTCTTTTTGAGTCAACAATCTTTTCTCGCCATCAGATGCCAGGACCAAGTTTGCATATTCGAAGGTATACTGGCCGAGATTCACTCTCCCACCCGTTACTTCTGCCGTTCCAGACTTTGATCGCTTAAGGAATACATGGATACGGAAAACAAGTTCTTCGATGCTAAACGGCTTGGTGATGTAATCATCTGCTCCTAGGGAGAAACCGGTGAGTCTATCGTCTTTGAGAGATTTTGCCGTTAAATACAAGATCGGTACATCCGCATTTTGTTGACGTATAGCCCGGCCCAGTTCATAGCCATCAATATGGGGCAACATGACATCCAGGATTGCCAGATCAAATTGAAGTGTGGAAAGGATATTCATAGCCTCCCTGCCATCTGTGATGTGCGTTACTTTAAACCCATTGATTTCGAGGTTGTCGCGAGTGACGAAGCCTAAGGTTTCGTCATCTTCGACATATAGTATATGGGCTGGCACCTTATCCATTTATTTAACTTTGGGAATCTTGATTTCTACGATGGTACCCTTGGCCGGTTCGCTTTTAATCTCCATTGACCATTTATGGGCATCAACGATTTGTCGCACATAATGCAACCCCAAACCAAATCCCTTCGTATTATGCACATTGCCTGTGGGAACCCTAAAAAACTTTTGATCTAGTTTATTCAGATACATTTTACGTATTCCTATTCCATTATCTTGCACCAAGAGGTGCAGGATTTTTTGCTCTTCACGGATTTTGATGACAATGTTAGCCGATTCCCTGCGATATTTTAGTGCGTTATCGACAAGATTGTAGATTACATTACTGAGATGATGGCGATCTGCGAAGATAATAAATTGCGATCCCTCGCATTGGGTCGATATAGTGGCATTTTCTCGCACAGCCCGTCCCTCCAGTTGCTCAACTATCATATTTATCAAATTATCAAGTGCCAGCAACTGTCTCTTGAGATGGATTTTTCCTTTTTGGAAATCGGCTATTTGCAGTAATCTCTCCACATGGTCATTCAGGCGTTTACTTTGAGATTGCACGATTTTGGCATACTCTTGCAACCGGGGATACTGAAAAAGTCTAGGATCATTTATTAGAACCTCTGAACTGACTTTAATGCTTGACAACGGCGTTTTGAATTCATGCGTCATATTGTTGATGAAGTCTTTTTGCAGATCAGACATTTTCTTTTGCCTCAAGATCTCAAAAGTGGCATAAGTAAAAAACAAGACAGAGAGTAACAAGATGATGCTAAAGAAAATCGGCAGCCATTGAGCGGTCAGGATATAACTTCCTTGATTAGGAAATCGTACGCCGAAGTAATAGACAAAGTCGCGGTGTGTTGGTAGTGCTCTAAAAGCTCTATCAGACGACTTCGGACTGGCATATCTACTGATATAGTTGCCGTACACCATCTGATCGGTATCACAGTCATAGATTCCATATTCAAAATCGGTGTTCAATCCCACAACTTCAAACTCTTTTTGGAGGTAAAATTCAAGACTATTGGCATCAATGGCATCGCGAATATTGACGATGTAGTAATTCTGGGCCACCTGATTGATGAGGTCATAGGATGGGAGTTGGACCTGTTGAAGGACGGAAATCTGTTTGGCAACATTACGCAGGCTGATATGCACTTTCTCCTCGAATGCCTGCCGGTTATAGTCGAATGATTTCTTTAACCAATATCCTTGCACAATCACAATACAGATAAGTGACAGGGCTGCCGAGATGACGACTTTCCATATCGAACTATTGCTCATTATCTGCTCCTCTATTGTTTTAACGATTTGAAAGATGCATTTTTCATTCTAAACATGATACCTGAAAACCTTACCAAACTTCATCATGTCACTAAAATAGGGTTGAATTTCTCGCGATCTGAAGCCATTAACAACCCATTAACAAACGTTTGCAACTCATTAACCGGACATCTCTGGGTCCGGGCATAAGTTTGCAAGGTTATTACGCGACAGCAGAATTAGCAGATCGAATCTCTTGAGTCAACAGAATTTATATTGACCGGATACGCACCTGTTGAATTCTAATGGAGCATTTATTGAATCTTTAAATTATTCTTTATGAAAAATCTAGGTCCAGTGCTTACATGCACTTTAATCATGCCCTTATTCCTGGCGTTTACCAGTCCACTACCAGTTCATTTTGACAAAGCCGAACATGATTTCGGAATCATTGCCCAGGGGATTCCGCAAAAAGCAGTGTTCATACTGAAAAACACCAGTGATCAACCATTGATTCTTAAAAGGGTGAAAGGTTCCTGTGGTTGTACTGCCACCAGCCACACTCAAGAGCCCATTGTACCGGGAGCATCAACCGAGATTGAAGCTACCTATAATGCCAAGTCGATTGGTAGTTTCACGAAAACAATTTCTGTCCACACTAATTTGCAGGATGAGCCATTCGTCCTGACCATCAAGGGGACCGTGAAGCCTGCTGAATAACGATCCATAATCCTTTGACGCAGTATTTCTCAAGTATCTGCTTCGGCAGTTAAGGCCGTTTATTTGACATCAACTCAGATATTTGGAAATACTGCATTTGTAGATCTTCACATTAAGAAAGGTAAGAACGACTGTCGAATCCACACAGTGTTCCTTATCTTATTTGGGAGTGTCAGCGCCTCTTTCCAAAGAAAACGAGGTCAAATGTCTTTCAGGAAAATAGATCAGCCTATCTTTGCAGCCTGAATATCATTGTATATTGAGTCGACTAATGCATAGATCTCAAAATGCCCATCTGATCTGGCCCATTGTATTAATTAGCGCCGCACTCCTCGTGGCAAGCAATGGATATGCCCAGCAGAATCCATTTGAGATTAAAAATAGACTAACCAAGGATACTAATTCCCAACCGCCGAAGGATTCCGTTAGCCGTGACACCGTTATCCAGGACTCGACGTTGCAAGGCGATCTTGCAACGGCTGATAGTAGCTTACTCAGCGACACCCTATTGACCAACGGGGAGTTCCCTGATCAAAGCCTGGATAGTTTTTCAGTGACAACTGATCTGTTCATTCCATCAGAAGTGCACGATTTCACTACTTGGGAAACGGCAGAAAGAGATGAGCTGACACACCAGGATAGTGGCGGCTTATCGGAATCATCTGAGATGACGGCAGACGGTCTGATTGATCAACTTGACCAAATAGACATTGATCATACTCTGATTGTTAACAATCGCAACCTTCTTTTTGGAATTTCTATCTTGATTCTACTGCTTCTCGCCTCACTTTTGGCAGTCAATCGGTCGCTGATAAAGAAGTCCTACCGGGCCATTGCCAACGATAATTACCTACGCTTTTTACATCGTGAGTACCGGACCATGCCCTGGCTCTATTGGTTGTTTTATTTGCATTTTTTTATGGATGGTGGATTCTTTGTTTACCTGCTTATCCATCAGTTTGGCTGGTATACCGAAGGATCTTTGCTTGTCTTATTGGTCTGCATACTATGTGTTCTGGGTGCTTATGTAGTCAAACACCTTTCATTATCTGGCTTAGCACAGATGTTCCCTATAGATAAAGAAGTACAACTTTATGGATTTGTTACGATGTTAATCAATATTTTACTTGGACTTGCCTTACTGCCGGTGAATCTTCTCGTGGCATTTGCCCCAATGCAGATTGTCTCGATTGCTATTTGGTTGGGAATTGTACTTATAGTTGTGCTTTATTTTTTCCGCCAATTGAAGGGCTTATTTATTTCCGGTAGATTGGTCACTTCATATCTATTTCATTTTTTTCTCTATCTTTGCACCGCCGAAATCGCACCATTATTAATAGTTGGGAAACTGGCCTTAGGCAATTTTGGGGGTCATTGATCTTTTCATTCAAAAACAGATTGAATGTCATCATCAAACGCAGAAGTAAAGAAATTTAAGAAGGTCAAAACCATACTGATCTCACAACCGAAACCAGAGCGTTCGCCGTATTATAAGTTGGAAAACAAGTATGGATTGAAGATTGACTTCCGTCCTTTCATCCACGTGGAAGGCGTGCCGGAACGGGAATTTAGAAAAACTCGCATCCGGCCCGATGAGTTCTCCGCAGTTATATTTACGAGTAAGAATGCCATTGAGCACTATTTTCGTATGTGTGAGGAGATGCGGATTAAGATCTCCCAGGATATGAAGTATTTTTGCTTGTCTGAAGCTATTGCCCGCTACTTGCAAAAATTTATTATTTATCGAAAACGAAAGGTTTTCGTAGGTAAGCGGGACATAAGTGATCTCACAAACTACTTTAACAAACACAAAGCCAAAGAACGTTTTTTACTTCCTTGTTCAAATCTGGGTAGTAAACCTGTCGTCGAGTATCTGGAAAATAACGAAATCGAGTTTCAGGAAGCCATGATGTACCGCACAGTAAGTAGTGACCTTTCTGATCTTAGGGATATCTTTTATGATGTATTGGTTTTCTTTAGTCCATTGGGTATCACATCGCTATACGAGAATTTCCCTGATTTTAAACAAAACGAGACCAGGATTGCAGTGTATGGGACCAGCACCAGTGCAGCCGTAAAGGAACGCGGGTTGACCATCAACATTCTGGCCCCCTCACCGGAGACTCCATCGATGACAATGGCACTGGAAAAATACATTCAGGAGGCAAATAAAAAGTAAACTGCCGGATCTATCTTACATTGATGCGCTTAGATTGCGGCTTCAACACCCGCTACCAGGCAAGGATGCTCAATTGCGTCTAGCTTCGTACTCCGGCAGGCTAAAAATGGACATGCCAGGGGAAGTTATCCAAGCAGCAGTTTTGTTGCTCTTGTATCATGTGTCAGACGGTTGGCATACCATTCTGATCGAACGCCGAAAACATCTTAAAGACAAACACAGCGGGCAAATCTCATTTCCCGGAGGCAGAGTCGATCCGGTAGATATGAGTCTGGAAGATTGTGCATTGAGGGAAGCTCGCGAAGAAATCGGTCTGGATACAAAGCACGTTCAAATCCTGGGCCGGCTAACTGAGTTATATATTCCTGTTAGTGGTTTTCAGGTCACACCGGTCATAGCCCATATATCGGCCTTAAACAGCTTGATTCCGGAACCTGCTGAGGTAGCATCTATAATCCATGTCCCGTTGTCTAAATTATTATCTGAGAACAGTGTCAAGCATAAGGTAATGCACCTGGGAGAGAATTTGGTCCTACCCAAAGTACCGTACTTTGACGTGGACGGCAAGGTTGTATGGGGAGCAACTGCCATGATGCTCAGTGAATTTTTAATGATTTCGAGAGAGGTTATCCACTTGAAGAATCCGGGGCCTCAGATGAAGTGACACCTTGGAATTATCAGGTGCATCTCATTCGGTGATAAGTTTGTTGATGCGTACGGTTTCGATCCGGGTACTGCTCACCTTTTCCAGCGTAAACTGATAACCTTCCATCTCCAGTATGGTTCCTTGCTCAGGGATATTTGCAGTAGTCATCACCAAATATCCGGAAAGCGTATTGTAGTCCCCGGTAGGCAGGTTAATGCCTTCGTACTTTTCATTTAGATAATCCATTTCCAACCTTCCTGAGAATAGCCACTCATGGTCATTTATCTGTTCTTCGATGTAGTCTTCCTGATCATGTTCATCCTCGATTTCTCCAAAGATCTCTTCCAAAATGTCTTCCAGAGTGATCATTCCGGCCGTACCACCAAACTCGTCCACAACACAGGCTATATTCTTTTCTGACTTAAACATTTGATTCATGACATCTTGAACATTCATAGCCTCGGGAACGTACGGAACATCCAATATCACAGACTTCAGACGCTTGGGTTGATTTAACATTTGCTGATGATGGATATACCCCGATACATTATCGATATCACCTTTATATGTCAAAATGCGACTTAATTTGCTGGTACTAAACAAGCCGATCAATTCTTGCATGGTAGATTCTTCATCAATGGCTACGATTTCATTTCTTGGTACCATGCAATCGCGCACTTTGGTCTCTTTGAGCTTCAGCGCATTTTTGAAAATATCCGTATCAATTTCGTCATCATCTTCGCCTTCAAAACTATCCTGTATAAAGTGCTCTAAATCTATTCTGGTGAAAGTCTGGGTGGACTGCTGGGGGCCGGATCGAAAAAATAGGCGTAATATCAGACCAGATAATTGAGTCATGATCCATGAAGGGGCAGACAGCAAAACCTTGAAAAATTGCAGCGGGACGGCAAGAGCACTTATCATGTTGTTGGCATAAACCCGAAATATAGTCTTGGGCAGAAATTCACCAAAAATCAAGACTACAATGGTGATCATACACGT
>JABDLW010000827.1 GCA_013001805.1 Saprospiraceae bacterium
TTGTTTGCCTTGTCGATGGTAGTTGTGACTGTCATCCGTTCCTAAGCCATAAATTAGGGGTTTTCCATTATTTATGTAAGCAATATTTACCTGATCCCACATTTCTTCCGTTCCTATGTGAGTGGAATCACCTTGATTGTGAACCATGGGATGTCCATTAAACACTTCAAAGAATCGTTCGCCTTGCAAGGCTATCATATCTGCTAAAGATATAGAGTAATGAAAATTAGGATGATTTATATGTACAATCATGGGTCTTCCTGTTGACCTGCGCTGTTCAAGCACCGCGTCAATATTATTTTGTAAAACCTCCACCACACTGCTACCATGCTGAGGCTCAATTAACTCTTGAAGATTGGTAGCATTTAAGTGCAGATGTTTGTCTTCGTATCTATCCGTGATCTCTTCTGAGGGGATGATGAGAAATTTTTCTTTCTCTTCAAAAAGTGGCCGGTATTTCTCCAAAGGTGTAAGAAGCACACTCAACCGTCCCGAGTCTTCTTTATGAGTTACCCATTCGTCGCCATATTTTGTCAGGTACCTCTGAAAAGCATTTCGATATAATGAATCTTCTGCCATACCAATCCATTTTTCTCCTTCTGCAATAATATTATGCTCGGAGAGCGCAACAAAATGATAACCTTGAGTCTTATACCAATCCATAATCATCTCCGGAAAGTCGTCGCCATCGCTCCAAAAGGAATGGGTATGTAAATTTCCTTTATACCATTTTTTGTTTGATATGGCCTTATGCTGACAGCCCACCGCGAAACCGGCAAACAGCGATATGTAGAGTAAGAACAGTAAGTTAGAATTAATTCGCATCAAATTTGGTTTTTTTTCTTTCACTTAATTATATCAACTTCGAACAGAAAGATAGGCCTTTATATCTTCCGAGGAAACAGGATTTGACTTTAGATGGTATATTCTTACTCAGAAACAGAATCAACCAAAGTGTCACCTGTACCCATATTTTTATCTACTTCCAGTTGGTGCTGATTTCTGCCAACTCGACACCATAGTCATATTGTAAATCTTCGTGCACTTTTTCCAGCGCAACATTGATTTTCTTAAACTGTGTTGTTAGCATATTAACCAGCACTTTACTCCGGTGGATTGGTATCCGTTTTTCTTTTATTTGTTGGATAAAATGGATTCGCAATTCAATTTCTGTCTGTTTTTTACCGGAAAATCTAATGACTTTGTCAAGGAATCGCAAGGTCTTGCGCAAACTCTTTTTAGTATAGTAAATGTTTGGTTTCTTAGCTGCACTGACTAAAGTGTCCAATTCCATCTTGATCATGGCGATGTAGCGATCCTCGTCAGCTGCATCAAATATTAAATAGGTTAGAAGTTCCTTATTCTCTAACTTGAATCGAGCCAGGCGCAAACAAAGCTTTATGAGACTTTCACGGTCCTGGGTGGCGAGTTCTTTTTTTAATTGGTGTATAGTCGCAGTTTGCATAACACCAAGGTATTAAGACTTTTTAATATTGGCTAATCCAGGATCCGGCATCAGTAATTGCGTATCCAAAGATGCAATATTGGTATCAATGTCCGACACTAGATTGGCCAATCTTTCTGGCAGTTGCCTGTGAGAAATACCGACATTGATGCTGAAGATTGGCTGGTGGCCAGCCTAAAGCCAGGGTATGGGAGACCGCAGTCTGAGGCATGGAATATACGGAAGTAAGAATGTGGCAGTGATCGCATGTCATATAAATACTTAAGCTGTGCAATGATCCAATTGAAATACAAAACGGGGTAATCTAAGTGATGATTAAGGGCTGATTCGCAGCATACGGTAAGTGTCGTCATTACATTTATGCTCAGATGCGATCGCCAGGAAGTAACTTTGAGCTATGTGGGATAGCATTTTAGAAATAATCCTGAGTACAGATGACGCTTTGCTGCAGATTGTAGCGGAATATGGAACTCTAACCTATGTCATTCTTTTCCTGATCATATATGCCGAAACCGGCTTGTTAGTTTTTCCTTTCCTGCCGGGTGATGGTTTACTTTTTTCGATTGGGGTTATAGCTGGTCTGGGGTTCCTCAAAATTTCCTGGCTGCTACCAATACTAACTTTGGCAGCCTATTTGGGCAATTTATCCAGTTACCTTCTTGGCAGATACAGTGCCGGCATTATAGCAAAAACCCATAGTAGCCGGTTGAGTGCGTACACTGGAAAGGCATCTGCTTTCTACATGAGATATGGTCCAATGGCGATCATTATTGCACGCTTTTTTCCCATATTGCGAACATATATTCCCTATGTCGCTGGAATCACCCAAATGAACCAGGTTAAGTTTCACAGGAATAGTCTGTTGGGGGCCATTGTCTGGATATCGATTTTTGTTGGTTCAGGCTATTTTCTGGGTGAGGTAAAATGGATTGCTGAAAATTATGGATTAATATTTCTCAGCTTGATCATTATTACTGTTTTGCCATTGCCCATTCGGGTACTATTGCAGGTCGGAAAGAAATGGAGTACAAAAAAGGATTAATTGCGAGTGCGAAAAAACGTCACTATTACCGTCACGTCTAGAGAATGACCCGGAGCACTGTGATCTCTGATTTTCCTAGGGATCAACCTACTTCAGCAAGTTGGTTCAAAGCTCCATCAGGCGATCTTGGAATGCATGGGGGAATTGGGTATCTTAAGCGAATTGATAACTACCAGTTACACGATAAGATGAGATTTATTTTTTTTAGTTGGATCGTTTCAGTCGCGATCAGTTCCCAATTGTATGCACAGACCACTCACGAATGGCAGAGTTTATTTGATGGAAAGACACTGCAAGGTTGGTCTGTACATAGTGGTCAGGCCAAATATCAGGTCGAGGATGGGGCCATCGTGGGGACTTCGGTGCCAAATAGTCCCAATACATTTTTATGTACGGATGCTTCATTTGCAGATTTTATCCTGGAGTTTGAGGTGTTTCTGGTAGATCCGGAATTAAATTCCGGTGTGCAGTTCAGGAGCCAGATTGCTCCGGAGGAAATGACATTCTGGGTGCGCGACCATGAGGGTAAGCCCGGCAGACGCACGATACCTAAAGACCGGGTTTTTGGTTATCAGGTGGAAATTGCATTTGCCGCCGGCGGTGCCTCGGGCGGAGTTTATGATGAAGCCCGTAGAGGATTTATGATCTATCGCCCTGAGGTTGGTTCAGCAGCAAGCAGAGCTTTTGTGGAAAACAACTGGAATAAGTACCGGGTGATTTGTGACGGTAGCTCGATCAAAACCTACGTTAATGATGTTCCATGTGCAGATTTTAATGATGCCTTGACTCCAAGTGGTATCATCGGATTGCAGGTGCACGGAGTGGGTGAGCGGTCGACACCTTATCAGGTGAAGTGGCGAAATATCAGGATTAAAGAATTAAATGATTAGATAGATTGCATAAAAAGGCGTTACTAAAGACTGCATATTCCCTAGGCCTTGCGATTTTGATATCGGGATTAGGTATCTGGCTGGCTAGTTTTTCCAAAGCCTCGGATAAAATTATTTTACATGGGGCCAGTCAATTTGATCATAATCATTCTTATACCCGGGCACTGGTGAAATTTGAGGAGTTAGTTGAAAAATATTACACGGGCTCTCGGGAAATTGAATTCGTTTTACATGCTAATGGTGAGCTGGGGGTAGAAAAGGATTTTTTCACTTATATGAATATTGGTGCTGTAGTTGATTACGCGATTTTAGCTCCTTCTCACGTATCGACATTTTCACCTATGGCCACAATCATGGATATACCTTTTTTATTTCGTGATGCTGATCATTATTTGGCAGCTATTGAGGCAGATGTTTTTAAGGAAGTAAAAGATGATCTTCTCAGACGCGCGGATGTCTTGATAGCGGCATATGGTGGGGGCGAACAACGGCATATTTTTGGACGCCGGCCTATACGAAATATGCAGGAGTTGCAAGGATTTAGTATGAGAGTAATGGGGTCTCCCATTCAAAGTCGGATGTTCGCAGCTTTAGGCGCATCACCTACCGTGATTAGTAGTGATGAAATCTATAATGCCATTCAGACCGGAGTCATCGAAGGAGCCGAAAATTCAGCTGCAGTGATCGATCTTCTAAAGTGGTATGAAGTGGCCAGTGATATTTCGTTTACTTCCGTTTCCTACATAGTAAGACCACTATTTTTCAATGCTAAACGGCTTCGAACTTTTCCAAAAGAGTTGCAGGATGCTATGATTAAAGCTGCTCCGGAAGCCATGGCTTTTGAACGAAGCATTGAAATGGGACAGGACAACCCTATGCTGGAAAAACTGGAACAAACAGGCAGGATCAATGTGCATCAATTTGAAGATCGTGGTCAAATGCTCAGATTGGCTGAACCCGTGAAAAAGGCCTTTGCCGAGGAGATTGGAGCATCACAGATTCTTGAAGCAATTAATGCCATTCAGCCATGAAAAGAATTTTAAAAATATATACGCAAATTTTGAAAATTCTGCTGACTTTCATGATGATACTTTTGATCGTGCCGGTCTTCCTCCAGATTGTCTCGCGATTTGTAGATTTCATTCCCCGGTATATTTGGACCGAAGAAATTGCCCGGTTTGCATTTATCTGGATTATTATGTTGGGGGCCACTATTGCAGTGAGGGAAGGCACCCATTTTAGTGTAGACATGCTGGGGAATTATTCGCCCCGGACAGAGAATATTTTAAGACAAATTTTATTGATCGCCATGTTGGTGTTTTCAATTTTCTTTCTGTTCGGGGGTTGGATCTTTGCTCAGACTGGATTGATGCAGCACTCGGAAATCGCCGGACTCCCAATGATTGCGATATATATGGCCTGGCCCCTGGCCGGACTCAGTTGGTTATTTTTTGTTTGTGAGCAATTGTATGATCATTTTGCTGATCAAGAAAAAACTCATTGATGGGTCCCCTCGAAGTCGCATTAATTTTGGTTACGTGCTTTTTGGTTCTAGTGCTATTGCGGGTGCCTGTTTCTTTTGCTTTGGGGCTGGCTACAATTCCCATTTTTCTGTTTCATGACCGCCTCACCGTTACGCTTCTTTTTACAGAAATGTTTCAATCCTACAACTCTTTTTTATTGCTTGCCGTACCATTTTTTCTGTTGGCAGCCAATCTCATGAATGCGGCTGGAATTACCGACCGGTTAGTCAATTTTGCGAAAGCCCTAATTGGGTTTTTGCCAGGAGGGCTGGGTCACGTTAATATCATGGTCAGTATGCTTTTTGCCGGAATATCAGGGTCATCTACCGCTGATTCAGCGGGTATTGGTGCCATTATGATTCCTGCCATGAAAAAAGAAGGCTATGATACAGCTATGTCAGTTGCGATCACGGCATGTTCCTCGGTCATGGGAGTTATTATTCCCCCCAGCGTATTAATGATTATATGGGGAGGTGTCATGTCTGTCTCTATCGGTGGGTTATTTCTCGCAGGGATTATTCCCGGTACCATGATTGGACTCTCCATGATGCTCACAATGTATTTTTATGCCAGAAGAAAAGGATATCCCCGTTACCCTTTTCCCTCCTTTCCGGTTTTTATCACCAGTTTAGGCAAAGCTCTGGTCCCCATGCTAACTCCGGTAATAATTGTTGGCGGCATTGCCGGTGGATTTTTTACCGCAACGGAAGCGTCACTTATCGCCGTGCTTTATTCCGCTTTCTTAGGGATCCTGATTTATCGTACTGTTGACCGGGCAAAGTTTCTCTCTGTAATCTATGAATCTGGTCGATTTTCGGCGATTGCTCTATTCGCCGTGGGAACAGCTTCAGCATTTGCTTTCTTACTTGCTTTTTTCAAGGTGCCTGATGCGATCGTAAGTCAGCTCGCAGCTCTTGAATTTGGATTTGCCGGTACTGGTCTGGTCATCGCCGCAGCTTTTCTAATTATTGGGATGTTTATCGACGCAATTCCCGCCATCATTATTCTCGGTACTGTGCTATGGCCAGTGGCAGAGGCATCGGGCTATCATCCCATACACTTCGCGATCATCGGAGTGGTTTCACTGGCATTTGGATTAGTCACACCCCCTTATGGTCTGTGTCTTTTGATTACGTGCGCCCTGGGCGAAATCAAAGTTGCCGCCACCTTAAAATATGTGACCATCATTCTACTGCCTATGTTGTTAATCCTTTTACTAATTATATTATTGCCCTCCGTGGTACTTTGGTTACCAGACACATTGATGCCTGATTTCAAGTGACTTTGTTTGTGCGTTCTTGCGTTCCATTTTATGTCAACGATCATCAGTACATACTAACTATCGGTTTTTGCTGCCTTTACGTTTAATTAAATCAGCATAACGGTGTCCGGTATCGTCGACCCAATGATAGATTGCCTCCTGCATAAGTTGGCGGGTCTTCGTATGTGCGGTATCACGGATCAAATTATTTAATTCGCCTGGATCAACTACCAGATCGTAGAGCTCGTCAACATCTTGAGATAGCCAATGGTAAACAAATTTAAACTGATTGTTGCGACACATAATTGTTTTTCCGTCAGTTCCAGTACTGTGAATCTCGGAAAAAATATATTCGCGAAAATGCTTATCAAAGTTATCGAATAGCGGAACGAGATTTTTCCCATCTATTCCATCAGGCAGATCAACATGAGCAGTATGCAGGATAGTGGGAAGGATGTCAATGGAAGAAGTGAGTGCCTCTGATTGCCGACCTTTCTCCGGATGATTTGGGAGTTTGAAAATAGCCGGGACCCTGAAAAGCTCCTCATACCCATTCATACCCAATTTAAATATCATGCCGTGTCCCGCCAACATATCACCATGGTCTGAGGTAAAGATTACCATAGTATTATCCCATTGGCCTAACTGCTTCAGCAAACTGAAAACCCGTCCGATCTGTGCATCGATATAGCCACAATACCCCCAATAGCGCCGGATGTAATCTTTAAACTGATGATCAGTCCACGTCTGTTGAAAATACCCGGAACTGATCTGGTATTGCTTCAGTGGTTTATCCTCGAGATCGTCACTAAAGTTACCTGGTAACTGGATGTCTTCGATAGCAAAGACGGTGTCCCACGGTCTTGGTGGAGCTACCGGCAAATGTGGTCCGAAATATGAAAGTACAGCAGCCCATGGTTGTTGGCTTTTCTGTTGGATAAATGAATTCACCTTGTCAGTAAAAAACTTGGCCATATGATATTCTTCCCCAAGTTGGGAATACATGTGCTCACCCTCCGGTGCAGATTGGAAATCATCATGATTTCCCGCAACCCGGGCAAAATCACCCTTACCTTCCTGGAGTAACCAATCTTTATAATTCCGCCAACCTCCGTTCCAGGTTTCAAACCCTAATTGTGCTTGATCTTCACCACTACCTCCCTCAAATCTTTGCAACGCCCATCCGGAATCGGTCTCAATGCGCTTATAGTGCCAGTAGTCTCTGATATTGTCACCTAATGGGTCCAGAGGACCTCCGGGAGGATGAAGGTAATCGATTCCGTCACCTCCACTTCTCCCGACATACATGGATCCACTTAAATGGGCCTTGCCAAAATAGCCGGTGCGGTACCCTGCTTGCGCTAGTATCATACCCATAGTGGGAATAGTCGAATCCATCTGGACATTATTAGTCCACACATTATGGTGAAGTAGATATCTGCCGCTCAGAATAGTAGCCCGGGAGGGACTACAGGGAAACGCAGCAATGTAAAAGTTATTAAACAAATGTCCCTCGTCTGCCAGGTAATCGAGATTTGGCGTTTTGATTTGGGTGTTTCCATATGCGCCTACACAACTTACGGGTTGCTGATCGGTCATGATCAATAATATATTTGGTCTCGCCACTTCGGGTGAGTTGCAAGAGACCCACAGTAAACTCCAAAAAGAAGTAGAGACGAGTAGTAGGTGGGATTTAACCTTTAAATTGATTGGTTTCATGGTAATTTTCAGCGATCGCATAACTTAGAGTTTTTCGCGAATCTTGAGTTGTTACTGTAGTATTGCAACTAATTCAAAACGCCCAGCTTCCTCCCCACTTTAGTGAATGCTTTTACCGCTTTGTCGATGTCCTCCTTCTCATGCCCGGCGGATATTTGTACTCTGATCCTGGCCTTTTCTCTTGGCACTACGGGATAGAAGAAGCCGATAACATAAATGCCCTCATCCAAGAGCAGCCTGGCAAATTCCTGAGCTAGCTTCGCTTCATACAGCATGATTGGGGTGATAGGATGATCACCCGGAATAATATCAAACCCGGCATCTGTCATGGCCTCTCTAAAATGCCGGGTATTACGTTCCAGTTTGTCTCTCAGATCAGTAGATGCCGACAACATGTTCAAGACTTTAATCGAGGCTCCGGCAATGGCAGGAGCCAGGGTGTTAGAGAAAAGGTAAGGACGACTTCTCTGCCGCAGCATATCGACGATCTCTCGACGGGCTGCAGTAAATCCACCACTTGCGCCTCCCAGTGCCTTCCCATATGTCCCGGTTATAATATCGACGCGGCCGATGGCATCTCTAAATTCGTGAGTACCCCGACCGGTTTTACCTACAAATCCTGTGGCATGGCAATCGTCAACCATCACCATGGCATTATATTGCTCGGCAAGGTCACAAATTTTATCGATCTGAGCTATTGTTCCATCCATACTAAAAACTCCATCTGTTGCTATCATACGTCTTCTGGCTCCACTACTGTCCTTCAGCTTTTGTTCCAGATCCATCATATCGTTATTTTTATAACGATATCTGGCAGCTTTGCACAATCGGACACCATCGATAATGGAAGCATGATTTAGCTCATCGGATATAATGGCATCTTCCGGCCCCAAAAGTGGTTCAAACAGACCACCATTGGCATCAAATGCAGCCGCATATAAAATGCAGTCCTCCATACCAAGGAACTCAGATGTGGCTTTTTCCAATTCCTTATGGATAGTTTGAGTGCCACAGATAAACCGTACTGAAGACAATCCGAAACCATACCGCTCTATAGCCTGATGGGCAGCTTCGATGACCTCAGGGTGCGATGATAAACCCAGGTAATTGTTGGCACAAAAGTTAAGGACATTACCTGCCTCGGTGGTTGTGATATGGGCCGACTGTGG
>JABDLW010000875.1 GCA_013001805.1 Saprospiraceae bacterium
CACTATAGGTTGTTTTACCATCTGCGCCGGTATTGCCGTGACAGGTTTCTCCCCCTGCAGCATTACAGCTTACCTGCAAAGCAATATCATGAAATATCTGGCTACAGGTAGCATTGGTAATATTAAAGAGTGCCCAATCATAATCATCATTGGGATCATTTGGTGTGAGAATGAAGCCAAATTTTCCGGTTTTATTTACCGTAAATGTGTACCAGATGCTGCTGACTTCTGCGTCCATGCAAGAAATTCCTCCATTGCCGGTACCATTGATCTCACTAGGATAATTGCCCGAGCCGGTCGGTGCCTTTGATTCGGTATAGATGCCGGTACAGATAGGTATCGCGCCGAGACAATCTTGTATGGTAGGTATTTGGGCATCACATACTCTGCAGAGAGTAAAAGAACAGAAGAGCAAGGATATCACGCATCTACCTGATTTCAGTAAAAGTGGTGCCTCAAGCCTCCGGAGTATTGCGATGATCAATGTGTTCACTAAGAGAAGAGTCACGACTATAAAATCTGTACAAGGAATTTTTTACTTAAGAATATCAATGAGGTACGAGTATTTTATGGTAAAGGTTCGATGGTTGATTCCTGCGGCATCGCGCAATTCGTTATAAACCAGGAATAGACCGGAATTTGCCTGCTGTAACCACCCAAATCGTAGATTGGTGGACCAAATGTCAGCTACTGAATTATATTGAATCAGACCCTGGGTAAAAATTCGAGGAGTGAAAGAATAAGAGAGCCTGGATCCAAAAAGTTTGGCGATAAAATCGCCCTCTGGCAAACGAATGTCATTATGACTTATTATAAATTCGGAATTAAATCGATCTCCCAGGCGGAGTTTCACGGTGGCACTATTGGCGTATCGTTCACCACCAAAAAAGCCCCCGAGGACGTGGCGGGTACTCATTGAAATGTTCTTACTTTCATTGGTCATAAAAACAATTTGAGCCTCGCTATGCTCATAGGTCCCCGAAGGAACAATAATTCCCTTTGATATTTCAAAAGGGACTAAAACTCCTTCAGTGGTCAAGTTAATACCAGTGTGAATTTCGAGTCCGCTTTGCCATTCCCAATGGTTATCGATATGGAGAAACTTCGTTTCCTGAAAACCCTCAAAAGTCCAATAGCTCCGATAGGTAACGTGAGGTCTCAATTCCAATAAACCGAATTTACCATTCATACGCCATTGATATAACACCCGAAATTCCGGCTTACGAAAAGCTTGGCGTACTAAAAAGCCCACCTCAGGATTAAATCCCTCTCCAACTTCAGTGTAGGCGGCGGAAAGGCTCCACCCATCCCAGTCATAGTTCGATTGGAATTTGAAGGAATGGTCTCTTGCTGTAATTCCTGGAGTATTGGTTTTGGCTAAAAAACCGGATAGCCTGGCTTTTTGTCCCAGGCCCAGCTTTCCATCGATAGCAAACGTGCGATTATAATCGTCGTCCTGTTCACCCATTCCTAGCCTATTGACAAACAACCCTCCAATCGCTGATCTCTTCGCTGAAAATTCATGATTGATTCGCGCAACGGTAAAGTTGTTTGGATCAATTCCGGCGGCATCGACCTCGTTGGTGAACATAGACAATAGACCAATATTGGTATTATTCATTTTACCAGACAATCGCACACCACCGGTTATGGGTACCAGTTGACCTCCCGTTCCAATACCAATTCGCCGGCTGAAAAATAAATCGACTTCACCCGGACTTCCAACGCTAAATTGACCAGCATTCTCGAGGAAAAAAGGTCTTTTCTCAGGAAAAAATAGATTAAAACGGTCGAGATTGACTTGCTGATCATCGACTTCCACCTGGGCAAAGTCTGTATTGTACGTGAGGTCAAGAGTGAGGCTCGGAGTAATGGAATATTTTAAATCGACACCAGCATCTCCACGCAGGTCAGTCTTTGTTTCGGGCTGATAGTTTTTGACTGTCTGTCCCAGGACATAGGGCACTAATTTCAGATTACCAGGACTTTTAAGATCCAAACCCGTAAGTGTACCGGCAAGTGAAAGCCGGTACAGATCAAAGTTAATTGGGATGGGAGACCAGTAGGCGATTTCATTATTTTTCCTGATATTTCTTCTGAAGTTTAAACCCCAGGTTTGGTTCTCACCGCTACGGTAACGGATAGTGCTAAATGGAATGGCAAATTCAGCAGCCCATCCATCTTCTGTAACTTGTGCCTTCACATTCCAGGAAGCATCCCAGTTGAGATTAAATCCACCAATTGTGCCTCCCTGTTGACGATTTAAATTGAAATTTCCTTGTCCTTCATTATCCACCTGCGCGTCATATTCCACGCCTAATGCATTGGTGCCAAAGACAAAGCCATTTTGTCCATCCTTATACGTGTCCAGAATCATCAAAAACGCATCCGTGTTTTCCAGAGATGCGTCTCGCCGGGCATCCGATACCACCAAACGCTCTGGTGCTGAATCAAAACACATGACACCCACATAAAGAGTTTGGGATGTGTAGGCAATGCGTACCTCCGTTTTCTCGCTCGAAGGCAGACCGGCCTGCGGCTGTATCTGAACAAATCCCGTAATTGGAATGATGCCTTTCCAAACCGGATCATTGTAAATGTTGCCATCAATGGTGGGGGCGACTGTGATTTTATTAGCACGATGTTGGGGCCGCTTTTCCAGATTGCCGGTTGTAGTACCGGTTTGAGCCATGATGTTGGCAAAACACAAGCACCCCAGCCCGATGAGGAGGAGATTCTGCAAATTGGTTCTCATAAGCTCAAAATGTGCTAAGTTGATTTGACTTTCGTAATATTCCTTTCACGGATCTTCGCGAGTTTAAGATAGTTTAATCTTAAGAATCTCCTCACAAAATTGATTGCTCCTTCTAATTAAATCACTGGGTAAAGGTGTTTTTGATCTACCAGAGTATGGCATGAAAAATGTTGTATGAAATACGAAGTTCGCACCTGTTAAGTGCATGTGCCTTCAAAATCATAGGTAATTCCCGTTTACCGGCCATCATAAGGCCATTTAGATTACAAATATTTAGATAGTATAACTAGTTACCTATGAGGCATTTATATACGCTCTTGGGAATCCTGACTTC
>JABDLW010000881.1 GCA_013001805.1 Saprospiraceae bacterium
GATCTGCTAATATGAATCCCAGCTGTTGCAATGCCATTACTCAGGTTGATAAAAACTGTGTAAATTATTCGTATCCAGTTGGTTCGCAAGGCAACTTGCTTCCTATCGAATTAGTAAGTTTCAGTGGTGAAACAGCATCTTTGAAAAATCAATTGTTCTGGACAACCGCGTGGGAATCCAATGTGGAGCACTTTATCATTGAAAGGGCCACCGAAACCACTGAATTCGAAACGATCGGTCAACTATCCTCAAAAGGTGATACACAACATGGTCATCAATATAATTGGGTGGATCACCATCCTCAAGAAGAGAACTTCTATAGATTGAAGACACGAGACCTGGACGGTACCATAAATTATTCACAGATAATTCAATTAAGCGGACAGACCATCAACAAACCAATGGTATTTCCCACCATCACTTCTGATGTCTTGCAAGTACGACTACCCAAAGATGCGGTGGCCACCCTACAATTAAATTCAGCCAGGGGCCAATTGCTGGACTACCGAAGAATAGGAGATAACAACGAACTATCGGTGAGAGATTTACCACCAGGGTGGTACTACCTCCAATTGTCTAGTGACCTGTACTCGGAAACATTTCGTTTTTTTCGTTCTGAGTAGATCAATAAAGATACCAGACCATGGGTAATGCAAAGGGGTGATCACAAACTAATTGTGTCACCCCTTCTTTTTTAAGTTCAGATTCCGGACTACCTACTTTAAAACCAATTTGATTTCCAAATCAAATTCGTCATAAATTGTTTTGTCTCCCAGGTTTTCAAAGAAGCTGCCACTTCCGTATCTTACATTGTACTCGGATCTGTCCACAGTAACATTAGCCATAGCTACTTTCATGCCTCCCTCTTCAGTAAACTGGGCATTAAATTTAACTGGCTTAGTAATGTCTTTTATGGTCAAATCTCCCACAATTTTATAGCTGCCCTCGGTGCCACGATGAACTACATCTGTGATAACCAAAGTCGCTGTGGGGTGCTCCTCTGCATTAAAAAAGTCTGCCGATTTTAGATGACCTTCCAATTTGGCAGCACCATCTTTACCGGCCATGTCAAGATTGGTAATAGAGGTCATGTCCATTACAAAAGTACCGCCGGTTAACTTACCATCGCTCATTGTCAATGATCCTGCTTTCAAATTAATGGTTCCGGTATGTTTACCCGTTACTTTTTTGCCGGTCCAGGTCACTACGCTTTTTTCAACATCAACCACACCGTCACCCGGAGAAACACCAGCAATTGCTGAAAAGGTCATTGCACTAGCAGTAAGAAAGGAAAAAATTAGTTTTTTCATAAGACTTTAATGATTTGTGAAATAAAAAATTATTGATTTAATTTATCTAATAGAATATTTATGGTACTTAGTTCTTCTTCACTAAGTATTTGGAGCCTGTCCATCAATTGCTGGTCCACCTTACCGCTGGCTTCATTGATTAATGACAGTCCTTCAGGAGTTATACTTATTTCCGCTTTTCGCCGGTCCTCCGGACACTCTCTTCTCTGAACCAGGTTCTTCTGTCTCAATTTCTCAACCAGTCGCGATGTATTAGACATCTTGTCTATCATGCGCTCTGAAATTTCGCTCACCCCAATGACGTTACCTTTTTGACCTCGTAATATTCTCAGGATATTGAATTGTTGAACGGAAATCCCATATGGCTTCAAGAGACCAGAGGAAAAGCTGTGCAATTGTGCCTGCGTATAGTAAAGATTGAGCGCCGTTTTATGCTGCAAACTTTTAAACTTATGTTGTTTTATGGCTTCTTCCAAAATCACGATGCAATTATATGTCTATACAACTAATGTTTATACATTTAGTTGTGGAAATTGTGTTCGCAATCTGCTGAATGGGAAAAATATACGCTGAACTGGCTATGGAACGCGATTCTTTCCAGGTAAATTTCAAGGGAGCCCTTCTGGTCCTACGGCATTGCTATACAATTAGGGCAGACTAAACTTAATGTTTCGTAGATTCCTTCCCATTCTGGAAAGGATTTATAGAGCTCAAATACGAGAAGTTCCTAATACTTACCTCGGTAAGTGACCTCTGAATGTGCCGTGCCGTGATAATTACGCGAAGTCACCTGATCTCATGGAGATCAGACTTTACTCTGCAATTACTGCAACTGAATTTGAAATGGGAGTCTAGCCAGTGGATTTTTGTTGGAAAGCATGTATTCAAGATCAGTCAAGAGTTCGGTGGTTTCGGGAAACTGCTGCTTGATTACGTGATTTTTAATCTGTTGAGTTAACTTTTGTCCGGTTAGGTCTTCCAGAAGTTTTTGCATCGGATCTTTGATTTTTGGATACTCTGAAAGTCTGTATTCATCAATTTCCGCCATCTCAGCAGCTAAAGCCAGGGCATCATCCAAATCGCCCAGTTGATCTACGAGACCGATTTCAAGTGCTTTGCGTCCTGTCCAAACCCTGCCTTGAGCAATTTCATGAACCTGGTCCCGCGTCATGTTTCGGCCTTCGGCTACACGACCTAGAAAAGCTTCATAAGTTCGATCGACGCTTTCCTGGATGATTGCAGCTTCCTCACTACCTACTTCCTGGAAGGGACTAACCACTCCATTAGCGTATTTGGCTGTTCTAACGGTATCAAAATGAATTCCGATTTTTTCATTCATCAGCTCAGTCACATTTGGGATCAATCCAAAAACTCCGATTGACCCGGTTATGGTGGTTGGCTCAGCTATAATT
>JABDLW010000043.1 GCA_013001805.1 Saprospiraceae bacterium
GAAGTATGCGGTTCATTGGAAAAGGAAGTGATATTGGCTGAGTGCCAATGGTACCTTCTAGCCAAACCCCGATCACCGCGCATCCCTTGTTGTACGACACACCATTCTCCATTGGCGGTGAGTATGAAATTGTGCAAATAAAGTTGAAACCCATCCTGAATGGCAGTATTGTCGACCTTGGCACTAAGCCGGGAGCATCTCACCAGTGCACTTCCTGGCATTCCGGTCTTTTCACATATTTCCATCAATTCTTTGGGTGTCGCCCTGGACTGCAAACCACGTCCTCCGCAGATGTATAAACCTAGATCAGCCGATTTGGGACTGATTGCTCTTTTTAATGCACCCATCACCGAGGTGGTAATGCCTGAGCTATGCCAATCCATGCCGAGTACGGCACCAAATGACTGAAACCACATAGGATCGCTTAACCTACGCAAGACTTCAGAATGGCCATACTCCAGAATGATAGTCTCAACGATGGCACTCCCCAGTCTGGCCATACGCTGATAAAGCCAAGCTGGTACTTTGCCACCATGCAGAGGTAGATCAGCAATTCCGCTTCTTTTCATAGATGGTAAAATATTTTAATGCTTGAGAATTCAAGTAAGAAAACCAGCATTTTTTTTAAGTTTGCGCTTAAATCCAGCACATCGCATGACTACAACGAAAGAAACTTCCCGAAAATATTGGATGTATACCTTCATCTCTCTTTTTGCTTTTATCCTCTTATTGATTTTTCTCCCCGAATTTTTCTGGGTTTCCCTGCCTTTTCTGCTCACTTTTGGCGTAAAAGCTTACGGGGCAGTCTAAAATAGAAGGGGTCTATTACCCTTACCCTGTCATTACACGCCACTGAAAGCACTAAACCCTCCGTCTACCGGAATGATAGTTCCCGTTACAAACCTGGAAGCTTCAGAACAAAGAAATTGAATGGCACCATTCAATTCGTCAATGTTGCCAAACCTGGACATGGGCGTATTGTTAATGATCGTTGAACCACGTGCGGTATAGGAGCCATCTTCTTCGGTCAAAAGACGACGATTTTGATTTCCTATGAAGAAGCCAGGTGCTACTGCGTTGACTCTAATACCGTCGCCAAATTTTAAAGCCATCTCGGTGGCCATCCATTTAGTGAGCTGATCAATACCTGCTTTCGCCAGGCTATAACCCAAAACACGGGTGATTGCTCTATCAGCAGCCATTGATGAAATATTGATAATACTGCCGCTTTTTTGGTCAGCCATGACTTTACCCAGTATTATACTAGGAACCACGCTACCCATCAGATTCAAATCAATTACCGATTGCAGGTCAGCAAAGGAGGCATCAAATATCGTTTGATCCGGACCGATTGTTGCCCCAGGTAAATTGCCTCCCGCACAATTAATTAATACATCGATCCTACCCCATCGATCCACAATTTTTTTCCGGGCTGTCAGCAACTGACCTTCCTTGGTACAATCGACAGCCAGGCCGAGAGGATCACCTCCAAATTTAGCCAGATCTTTAAGTTTTGCTAAAACACTTTCCTCGCGAAAACCAATTACCACGATCTTGGCTCCACATTTAATCAAATGTTCGGCTAGTGCACCACCTAAAATGCCAGAACCACCGGTAATGACAATAACCTTTCCTTTAACTGAATATAAATCTTCCAATGCTTTTTTTGTGAAAGATAAGATCTATTTGCTAATCATCCTCGTTGCCCTTCGTTTCCAAATAAGGTTTTTCACTAAATCTGCGAGTTATGCATGAATATGAATCGACCATCGCATGGATCTACTACTTTTACTTTGATTCCCGGATTTTGTATAGGTCCTGAGAAAAACTTTGTAAATTGAAGTGATTAGCGACTTGTTCTTTACGCAGCAGAAGAGCCGGTTCCTGCGTCTTAATTATTGAAACTGAAACCTATTGCCAAAGATTACGCACTTCTTCCTGGTACTTTTGTTCATTACCTGCCTTGGAAAATTAGAGGGCCAGCGTTTTGGAATGGGTTTTAATGCCGGTTTCATACTTTCGCAATTGGATGGTGATGGTTATACGGGATATGATAAAATAGGGATGCGCCTCGGTCTCCGTGGCCAGGCCTTTATTTCGGAAAAGATTGACTTCATTATCGAGCTAAATTGGGAAGAGAAAGGCAGTAAGTTTGAATCGGAAGACCCCGAGCAAAGCAGTAAGATTAAGAACCGCACCGTCGGTTTAGCCTATGCAGAAGTTCCTTTAATTTTTCGCGTTTACCATCGCAAACGCGATCACCTTTTTTTCGAAGCCGGGGCCTCAATATCGTACCTGGTAAAAAATCGATTTACCTCCACTAATGTTGAGGAATCTCTGGAGAATTACCGATCCATCGCAGATGAATTCAACCGGTCAGAATGGAATTTGGTCCTGGGAGGAGGATATGCATTTGGGCCTCGTTTTGGACTACTATTCAGGACCACAATAGCCGTGAACCATCTGTACCGTGACCTTTCGGTATTGGAAAAGTTGAACAACCTACCTGCGGACGATGATGTACCAATTGTTCAATTGAGAAATTACCTCATGTCAGTAGGTGCGTACTATAATCTGTAATCCACGATTTAGTGCGGAAAGGTTCTCGGCCCCAGTTCAATTACTTCAGCTTTACTTATTCGACCAAGATCAATCTCAAAACGCAATAGTGTGCGGACTTTGTGCATTCCGTGCCTCCCGCAAGCCCCCGGATTCATGTGCAGGCAACTAAACTTCTTATCGTAAATGACCTTGAGGATATGGGAATGACCACAAATAAAAATCTGTGGCGGGTCTTCAATCATGATCTGTAGGATCCGACGATTATACCTGCCAGGATAGCCCCCGATATGTGTCATTAACACATCCATTCCTTCAACTTCAAATCTGGCATCCCGGGGATAAATCGATGTGATAGCACGGTCGTCAATGTTACCATAAACGGCCTTGAATGGTTTGAAAGCTTCCATCGTATCTGCCACAACTACATTACCAATATCACCCGCATGCCAGATCTCATCACAGTTGGCAAAATGTTCAAAAATTGATTCGTCCAAATACCCGTGAGTGTCCGAAAGCAGGCCTATTCGTTTCATAATAAAGGGCTATATCTATAAAGATATAGCCCCAAAAATCGATATATTGAGTTAGTTGGTATTAATTTAATAAGATCATCTTTCTGGTTTGTTCTTTGCCATCACTTACGATCTGATAAAAAACCAGGCCCGATGTCCTGATCTCGGACCTATCCAGGTGAATCTCCTGATACCCTTTGGCAAAGGTTCCCTTTCTATTCAAGATCTCTTTTCCATGGGTATCTTTCAATGTCAAAGTTGCTTCACCGGCCTGAGGCAGGTAAAATCCGATCCTGGTGTGGTCAGAGAATGGATTAGGTGAATTTTGGAACAAAGTCAAATCGGTATCCTCGCTTCCTTCTAGGTAGGTGAGGTGCAAGCTACTTTCTCCACTTTCCATTCCAATCGATTTTGCCGCTGCAAAAGATGAGGTCAATTGAAGAGACCGGCTAAGTGAGAGGGGTTGTTTCGCTCTCACGATCAGCTCCATTGCCACTTCACCTTGACTAAATGTCTGTTCTGCCATCGAGAACCAAACTGTCGAGATGGCGTTCCCTTTGTCCGTAGGATCGAGCATTTGTAAGGTCCCCCGGGTGGCGAGGCTGCCTCCATCTATCCCGACTATCTCCAGTGCCTGGGGATCATATTCAAGTGTAAAAGTGATGGAATTAGCGCTACCATTTTGCTCAAATAACAGTGGTACAAGGA
>JABDLW010000067.1 GCA_013001805.1 Saprospiraceae bacterium
TCTTGATCTCGCTTTGCGTTCACGCATTGCCCGCGAATCAATTGACTCCCGATTTTACTATGAGCCGATCTTGTCTGCTCATCCAGCCAAAAAAAGCGAGAAAACTTACCCGTTTCTGAACAAGAAGTTAAGAGTTCCGATCTGGGTATCGAGCATGACTGGTGGCACTACCATGGCCCGCACAATCAATCGAAATCTGGCTCGTGCCTGTGGGGAGTTTGGCATGGGTATGGGGCTCGGATCATGCCGGATGCTATTGGATGATGACAGCCATATTAAGGACTTTGATGTCAGAGATTTGATCGGCCATGATCTTCCCCTGTTTGGAAATTTGGGCATCGCACAATTGGAGCAGTTGGTCAATGATGATAGGCTACAAGTAATTGATGTCTTAATTGAAAAACTCCAATTGGATGGAATGATTATACATGTCAATCCCATGCAAGAATGGTTTCAACCTGAAGGAGACCGGCTGGGAAGATCACCATTGGAAAGCATTAGGATAATGTTAGAAACCGTCAACTATCCAGTGATCGTCAAGGAAGTGGGACAAGGAATGGGATTAGAAAGTCTGGAGGCACTGTTCCGCCTTCCCCTGGCAGCGATTGATTTTGGAGCTAGCGGAGGTACAAATTTTGCTTTACTAGAACAATTGAGGGCAGACGACAATGGATTGCAGGATTTGACCCCCTTGGTTCATGTGGGTCACGATGCTCTGGAAATGGTGGAAATGACAAATCTGCTGGTGCACCAGTTAGGCGATCGTATGAAGTGTCATCAAGTGATCATAAGTGGAGGTGTGCAAAACTTCCTGGACGGGTACTTCCTGATGCACAAGATCCAGACAAATGCTATCTATGGGCAGGCATCAGCTTTTCTAAGGCATGCTACAGGAAGTTATGAGCACCTGCAAAAGTATATTGATGCACAAATACAGGGTCTGCGCATGGCCCAAACTTATTTGAAAGTCAAGTAGATTCAACGACGCATGATTAACAAGCCAATATCCGGATTTTCAAAACTCTCCAAAGGAAAAAAACTCCGCTGGATCGTAGACAACTTTTTTAAAGATCCCGAAGGAGTGGCGAAAGAACTAATGAGTTACTGGTTACTTGATGAAGAAAAGCAGCAGCTTTTAGATCGCTTCAGCGAAAACACGATTAGTAATTTCCACTTGCCCTACGGAGTAGCTCCAAATTTCCTGATCAACGGCAAGTCTTACTGTATTCCGATGGTGATCGAAGAGAGCTCGGTAGTAGCGGCGGCGTCGAATGCGGCTAAATATTGGCATGAGCGGGGAGGATTTCATGCCGAAATTCTCTGTACAGAAAAAATCGGCCAAATTCATTTTACCTGGCCAGGTGAGATTCACCAGTTGCAAAATTGCATGTCCGAGCTCAGGTCACAGATGCTAGAAGCAACACGAGACATTACCCGAAACATGGAGGAGCGGGGCGGTGGCATTAAGGATATTGAACTCACGGATATTTCTGATCAAACACCACAAACTTACCAGATTCAAGTGAGTTTTGACACCGTTGACTCCATGGGAGCGAATTTTATCAATTCGGTTATGGAGGCCTTTTCAAAAGTCCTCACTGATTTTGTCGCTAGTCGTACCGAATTTAAACCGCACCAGCATGATTTGGATATCATCATGGCCATTCTTTCCAATTATACTCCGAAATGTCTGGTCCGGGCCTGGGTCGAATGCCCGGTTTCTGAATTAGGTTCTTTTCGAGATTTTACTGCAGAGCGACTGGCCCAACGATTCGAAAAGGCTGTGAAAATCGCTAAGGTGGACCCCTACAGAGCCACCACCCATAACAAAGGAATTTTCAATGGAATTGATGCCGTAGTAATAGCTACCGCAAATGATTTTCGTGCTGTGGAGGCAAACGGACATGCCTATGCAGCTAAAGATGGACAATATCGGGGTTTGACGGATTGTGAAATATCAAATGGAATCTTTAGATTTTGGATCGAAATACCACTCTCCATCGGTACTGTGGGAGGATTGACTTCACTGCATCCCATGGCCCGTCATTCACTGGAACTCCTGGGTAATCCCGATGCTGAAGAACTAATGAAGATTATAGCGGTTATGGGATTGGCCCAGAATTTCGCGGCATTACGATCACTAATTACCACTGGCATCCAAAAAGGCCACATGAAAATGCATCTTCATAATGTACTCGCTTCGCTCAATGCCACTGAACAAGAAGTTGCTCAAACAGTCAATTATTTTGCCGATCAAGTCGTATCCTATGCAGCTGTGCGAGATTTTCTATTGAAATTACGTAGCTCACAAGCCAAACTCCCTTTGAGCTGATCAATTTTTTTTGTGTGAATTCTTGGGTACAAAATAAATATGAATTGTTATCATATGATTAAAAATGAGGCAGTTATAAAATATACCTAAAGTATTTCATGCAATGTGTGCACTTTTATAGTTAATGTACTGTAAATGTTTAAAAGAAAAATAAGAGAATAATTTAATACGAGGTAGATTGAAATTTGTATTTTGCATCTCGATCAAAACAGACCCGTGCCTCCAAAATTGACGTATCAAGCAAACGGCAAGATATTGCTCAGTGGTGAATATCTCGTATTGGATGGAGCCCTGGCCCTGGGTATTCCAGTCTCCCTGGGTCAGAGAATGTCAATTAAAGAAAGTAGTGGATCGGAATTGGTTTGGCAGAGCTTTAAACCCAATGGTGAACAATGGTTCACGGGTAAATTTGACTTATTTGGTTTTGACCCGATCAAATCGAGTAATCCGGAGATCGCAGCACGTTTAAAAAGTGTGTTTGAAGCTGCAGTGAGACTTAATTCTGATTTTTTATCCAAATGGTATAAGTACCGGGTCGATACATTCCTGGAGTTTGAGCCGGAATGGGGATTGGGAAGTAGCAGTACACTGATTAGTTGCATTGCCGAATGGGCCGATGTAGATGAGTTTGATTTGATGGAGATGACGTTCGGTGGTTCAGGATACGACATTGCTTGTGCCAAGGCCAAAGGACCTATCTTTTTTCAAAATGACCCTGAATGCATTTCGGTTGATCCGGCTGACTTTAATCCCTCCTTTACTGATCAACTCTATCTAATATACCTGGGCACCAAGGTTAACTCCCGTGACCAGATTGGCCTCTATCGCCGCAAAAAAGTCAAAACCAGTCATATCGAAGAGATTTCGCAGCTGACCAAGGCATTTTGCAATGTTACCGATCTGAAGTACTTCGAAGAGCTAATGGTAGACCATGAGAAATTGGTAGCTGGCATCCTGGAAATTCCCCGGATAAAGGACCAATTCTTTAATGACTACTGGGGTGAAATCAAATCATTAGGTGCTTGGGGAGGCGACTTTATATTAGCCAGTAGTACACGCACGCCGGAGGAAACGAAATCCTATTTCAACCAAAAAGGATTTGACGTGTTGTTCCATTATGAGCAAATGGCACTTTCAGCTACTCACGTGGAAGAGCGCGTTTAATAATCTAATAGAATTTAAAAGTAATGCCCTGGAAATGGTATGACAGCCAGGTAGTCAATATAGTAGATCTCTCGCCCAATACCAAAAGTTTTTGGTTACAAATTGACGACATTGATTCTCTTGACTATACACCCGGTCAATTTATCACGCTGGACCTTCCCATCGGTGAGAAAAGAATAAATCGCTGGCGAAGCTACTCCATCGCCAATCTACCTAAACAAGATGGCCTGATCGAACTATGTATTGTCCATTTTGATGGGGGACTCGCCTCGGAATATTTATTTGATAAGGTGAACA
>JABDLW010000104.1 GCA_013001805.1 Saprospiraceae bacterium
GACCAAAATCCTGTCTTTGTATCTGGCCGGCCTCAGGTCCTTCGGTATATTGAAATCTTCTTTGGATAAATTCGCCATCTACTTTATGCATCAGATAGCTATGTCCCTCTTTAAATGTTTCTGTTTCTGTTCCAGCTGGATAAGCATGACCATGCTCATCATCCAGATATACTCCATCGGCTGTATAGGTTCCAAATGGATTTGATGTCACTGTCATATGCTCGGTCGCAATCAGGGTGGTCCACTCCCAAGCCTGGCAGCCAAGGAACATGGCTCCACCTATAATTGTATAAATCATCCATTTCACGACCCCTTTTTTATTTTCACGCTTACCTTCCTGTACGGCACGAATCATGGTAAAAGAAGACGCGAGAAGGATAAAGGTCATCAGACTTACAAATAACAATGGATAATGGGTACCCTTTAGGAAGGGAAAACTGCTAAATACGAAATCTGGTACTGGCCAGGTTTTCATACTAAATCGCAAAGTACCATAGGCAATCAGAAATCCAGCAAAGGTAAAGGCATCTGACACCAAGAAGTACCACATCATCAGCTTTCCATAACTCGATTTAAAAGGTGATTTACCACCTGTCCAGAGTTGTCCTTCCTCAGCCGTTACGTGCGAATCCATCGTTTCTACTGACATAAGATTACTTATCTGTAATAAGTTAAAAATAAAAATAGCACTACCCACAATAAGTCTACATAGTGCCAATATTGTGCAGTTATTTCCAGTCGGTTTATTCTTTTGTAGGTGGGTCTGAATTTTAATCCAAAACCCTGTACTAAAGCCATCGTCCATGCTGCCAAACCGGCCAACACATGTGCTACATGAACACCGCTGATCAAATAGACAAAGGCACCGGATGGATTTCCCTTTAGGTCAATGCCGCTCGACTGCATTGCCAGCCATCCCTGATATTGCAAAACCACAAAGACTATTCCGAGCAGAAAAGTCACTCCCAGTCCAACTTTATAATATACCTCCCGGGTTTTCCTAAACGAAACTACCGTAAAGTGAGCAGTCAAACTACTGGCCAAGATCACCAATGTACTTGCCAGGAAATAAGACGGAAGAGAAAATTCAAACCAGTTACCTGCTGCCTGACGTACCATGTAAGCACTCATAAAGCCGGCAAACATCATTGAAATACTTGCCAAGCTAATCCATAGAGCAAATTTCAATGGATGTATTGTGGTGGAACCTTCCCCGTTATTTTGTAAAGAGATATCCATTTAAATACTTCCGATATAATAAATAATCAGTACCAAAGGCAAATAAATAAAGGAATAAAACATTAGCTTTTTTGCTGCCAATTGATTTTTCAATATCTGCATTCTCCAACCATAGTAAGCATAGCCCAGGCTTAGGATCACTGCGAAGATACATGGTAACCAAGACATTAGTCCCAGCGCATATGGAGCAAGGGCAAAGGGCAGAAGCAATAGACTAAATATCATACTCTGAAGTCCCAAATTTGGATGCACCTTATTATCTTGCTCAGGTACCAATTTAAAACCAGCTCGCTTATAATCGTCATAACCTAAGAAACCTATGGACCAGAAGTGGGCAAATTGCCAGAAAAACTGAATACCAAAGAGAATCAGTGCCATAGTAGTAACCTGTCCTTCAAATGCCACTACGGCTATCATCGTCGGTAAAGCACCGGGAACTGCTCCCACAAAGACGGATAAACTTGTGATCCGTTTCAGGGGAGTATATAAAAATGCATAGCTCACTACGGCACATGCACCCAGAACGGCGGACAGTGGATTGAAGTAAGCCAACATAACGATACCGGCAACAAACAGGAGACCGCCGGTCATAATTGCTTCACTCATAGACATGCGTCCCGTGGCAACAGGACGATTAGCAGTGCGTGTCATCAATCGATCGTAGTCTTTCTCCAATGCTTGATTCAAAGCATTGGCCGCTGCAGTAATGCAAAAACCACCCAGTCCCAGGATCGATAAGGCCAGAAATGACATTTGGTCCTGGGCGACGATCAGGTAGGCCAGCAAAGCACTAAAAACGACCAAGAGTGTCAGACGCATCTTGACCAGCATTTTCAGATCTGTCCACTTTGAAATTACCTCAATGGAAGCACTCGCAACAGCAATCTGACTTTCTTTATTTCTCAATTTTCCGCAATTATTTAAATGCTATACTACTATTATTAAAGTTCACGACTCCATCAGTGATCGGATGACTCCTCACCCTCGGCGAGTGGTTCAATTTGGGGAATAAATTCTTTACCATCCTTACCGTAATCGTAAGGCCATCGGTGTACAGATGGAATCTTACCCGGCCAATTTCCATGACCCGGTCGAATCGGTGTGGTCCACTCTAAAGTACTGGCACCCCAGGGATTCCTGGTGGTTTGCTTTCGCCCTTTCCAGATGCTGTAAAAGAAGTTGATGACAAACAGTAGTTGCACTGCAAAAACAACAATGGCCCCGATAGTAATAAACTTATTCATTCCCTCAAAGTCCTTAAAGGCATCAAAGGTGCTAAAGCTGTAATATCTTCTGGGAATGCCGATCATCCCGAGATAATGCATTGGCCAAAAGATGACGTAAGCACCGATGAGCGTACCCCAAAAATGTATTTTTCCCAGGGTCTCATTCATAAATCGACCATAGAGTTTGGGGAACCATTGATATATCCCGGCAAACATACCGAAGAATGCTGCAACACCCATTACTATATGAAAGTGAGCAACTACAAAATAGGTGTCATGCAACTGGATATCAATGGCACTATTGCCGAGAAAAATACCAGTCAATCCACCGGAAATAAACATAGACACAAATCCAATCGCGAAAAGTGCCGGCGTATTTAGTCTTACATTTCCTTTATATAAGGTGGCAATCCAGTTAAACACTTTAACTGCCGATGGTACGGCTATAATCAAAGTGAAAATCACGAAAATGTTTGAAATAAAAGGATTTACTCCTGACATAAACATGTGGTGGGCCCATACAATAAAAGATAAAAATGCAATAGCAAGTATTGACAATACCATGGCCCGATAACCAAAAATCGGTTTGCGTGACTGAACTGAAAGCACCTCAGAAACCAATCCCATGGCGGGAAGAATAATGATGTATACTTC
>JABDLW010000124.1 GCA_013001805.1 Saprospiraceae bacterium
GTCTGAGACGCACCAGACTTTTACCTGGTGTTTACGAATTCACCATTTCAGATGCCAATAATTGCATCCTGAGCGATAGTGTTGAAATATTAAGTTCTGAAATATGCCAGCTCGAGATAGAAAGTTCCATCACTGCGAGTGGTTGTGATAGTTCAGGTAGCGTTACATTGAATCTCACCGGTGTACGGGGTGAGGCCAACGTAGTTTGGTCCAAAACTGAAATCCCCAATACCCGAGTTGTCCAGGGTCTCTCTGCCGGAAGATACTGGGTCACTGTCAGAGATGAATTTTGTGAGGTTTCCGACACGTTCGATGTGCCGGTCAACGATATTGAGGATGTTGTATTTCAGATTGGGCAATCGTTATGTGATGCCAGGAAAAATACATTTAAGATTATTTCCGTAAAAGGTGGTACAGACCCTTACCAACTCAATTTGAATGGCCAATCAATCCAACTGACCAATGAGATCATCCTTGACCCGGGAACACATAATCTCCGTGTAAATGACAGTAAAGGCTGTGTTGACAATTCTGTCTTTATGGTTGAGCCAGCATCCGATATCAGACTTCAACGTGACACGACCATTAAGCTAGGCGAAGAACTAACTTTATTTGGCCAGCTACCGGGCCCGGAAGATTCTTTTCTCTTCCGGTGGATAGAGCGTAAGGGCATCATCTGCGAACAATGTAGGAATATCACGATCAGTCCCACAGCAACAAGCAAATATATCTTTGAGGTCGAGGATGCCTCAGGATGCCGGTCCCGGCAGGAATACAATATCCGGGTTGACAGCCGGAATTTGATCTACATTCCAAATGCATTCACTCCCAATGGGGATGGCTTAAATGACGCTTTTATCGTTTATGACGGATTAGCGTTAATCGAGGAAATCGTGTCTCTGGATATATTTGACCGTAGAGGCATGAAAATCTATCAAGCCAAAAATCTAACCACAAATGAGGAAGCTCCGGATTTCACCAGCATATTTCAGGAAGTCATCGGCCCCCAGGTATATATGTATATTATAGAAATCCGATTTAAGCAAGGATATAAGCAAAGCATTAAGGGCGACTTTATAATCGTAAAATAGTTGAGGACTCAACTTATCGGATAAGAATTAATCTTGCTGATCACCTTGATTTGATGATTTGTTGGGTAAAATCACCCATACGGGTGAGTTCCCAGGGAGCACGAGCCTTTACATTTGTAATGTCAAATCATTATACTATCAATAATAAGAAACACCAATAATCATGAAATCTCACTTTTTACTCATCTTAATGACTCTTGCGGCTTTCTCCATACCAAACCTGTCGCAAGCAGAGAACTATAACGACGACTGGGAATGTTATTCATCAAACAACTACCGGGGCGGAAAAAAAATGATCAAAGCCGGGGAATACGACAACTGCAGTTCCTGGAGGTATTATTCCTGGAAATCAAATTGTTGTGTGAAACTTCACTTTTATTACCGTGATAATAAGAAAGGTGAAAAGATTTTATGCGGCAACGTGAGGGATCTCAAATATGAAATGAAAAAGTGGGGCAACCTTAAGTATGGCTGGCAGAATCCATGGAAAAATGTGTACAAAGCTGTTTTTTATTGCAATGGTGGTGATAATTATGCCGATAATAATAAAGGCCACAACAATAATGGCCATAATAACAATAATAATGCTGGAAAAGTCGATAAGGGTTATGTTTATTTTTATAATAGCGACAATTGCAGTGGTAAATATCAACGGGTAAAAGCAGGTAATATTAATTGGAAGAACTGGAGATATGAGTCCTGTCGTATTGCCGATGGTTGTGCCTTAATCGTACATTACTATAACCGCCACGGGCAGAAAAAATACAAAGAATTTAAAGGTGACGTGAAGAGACTCTACGATGCTTTCAGACAATTTGGTTGCAAAAATTCCAATCCAAGATGGAGTGATGCCTGCATCATCGGTGTAGAAATATACTGTGGTGACAATTACCGGCCAGGTAAAGACTATGCCAACAACAATCAGGACAACCACAATAATGGAGGCAACAATAAGGGTGGAAATTATAATGATCTACTTAGAAAGGGTCAATGTGTGGGATGGCAAGGTTCAAACTATGCTCAAAATTATGAAGGATATATGCCCGGCAAAAAGTATTATCCCAGAAATCTCAAGGATAAATTCTGGAGCCTGCATTGTCCTGACAACTACGAAGTGTTTTGGGTTTACAAGGATCGCCGAGGTAAACTCCGGGAAGATGTGTGCAAAGGCAAGATTGGTGATCTAAGAGGATACTTTGGCCGGTGGGATATTCAAGACCGCAATAGAGCATGGGACTATATACAGTACTTTGAAATAAGAAAGGCCGGTATGGGAGGCAACAATAATGGCAATAAGGACGATTACGACTATCGGAAAAAACCGTGGTATGGCAAATTCCGGAACGGATATATCATCTTTACCGAATACAAATATTATGATGGGAAATACCAGGGAAAGGTACCGGGTGATTATGATTATAGAAAAATAGGGTTTTACCCCAGATCAATCGGCGTCCCGAGTTCAAGTATATACTGTGTCATTGAGTGGAGAGCGGCAAATGGTAAGAGAAATAGTGAGGTGATTAAAAAGGACATACCTGACCTGGATAAGTTCTTGATGGACCACGGAGGTGTATACAAAGATTATAAGCAATATCCTTACAAGGCATTGAGCAGAATAGCAGTAATAAGACAGTAGTTTTTTATTGATTCCCCAATATCAAGAGGAGTGTCAGGTTGGCACTCCTTTTTTTCTTCTGATATCAGCTTAAAAACGACCTGGAAATCGAACGTTGCTCGCGATCAAAGGACCATTCACTTTCCGGCATTTTCTTGTAGTTAAAATAGTTTATTCTTCGCCGGTTGTTTAAAAATTCCTGCCCGTAATTAGTCAAATATTTATGTTTGACAAAACATTCATCAATAAAATCTGACCATTCCAGAGGTGACAATTTACCATGCAATAGGACCATCTCTTCCTTCTTCCTTTCCAGCATCTCCTTAAAATTTGAAGCAGATAAAAAATACCAATCTGCATCGTATAAAATCATATCATAAGAAGTGGTTGCATCCCAGGCGCTGGCTGAATGCATGATTGTTTGACTAACAAGATTTATGGCGTCCTCATCCACCTCGTGCCGTTGCATGAATTCTTGCATCAATCTGACGCTCTCGCTGCGATGATGTGTATTGGTATTGATGAAACCAGTATGATGAAACCAGGCGGCTATCTGTAAAATAAAGCGGTCATGAAGGTGCATTTCCTCAGCCTCAGATATTTGAGTCACCGCATGCACGGTCTGCACGGTATAGCGCTGATTATGAAAGATAAACTCTGGTGGCAGATTGTCGGAAAGCAAGTTGAGTACATGCTCCGCCGCTTGTTCCACCAGCTTGGTCGACAAGGAAAAATAAGTTATTTGAGAGCCGTTTTTATTCATCCAAAGCAAGTTTTTGGAATTAATCAATCGGAACGGCCTAGGTTTTCTAGTACGATTTTGTACAGTATAAACAAACTTACTGAACAACCATTCACTTACACAAACCATGCCATATGTAAAGACGATTTTCTGCGACCCGCAGACATTCCGCCAGGGTCAAAGATGGTCTCTAAAGGAGCGAAGTGCTATCTGAGGCAGTGTTTGTACATTTGGATCACATTTTGTAACCCATAGTACAAGGCATCTGAGATCAAAGCGTGACCAATGGAGACTTCGAGGAGATTAGGTATCTGTAAATGGAAAAACCGGAGATTGTCGAGGTTCAGATCATGACCGGCATTGACACCCAGGTGCAAAGTGCGACAATGTTCTGCAGCAGTACTAAATCGATCGATGGCTTGGTTGGGATCTTTTAAAAAATCATGGGCGTAGGGTCCGGTGTAAAACTCTATCCGGTCTGTACCCGCAGCTTTGGCCCCTTCGAGCATCCGAAAATCGGGATCGATAAATAATGAAGTGCGAATATTATTGCTCCTAAGCTCGGCTATGACATCCTTGAGAAAATCCAAATGAAGCACTGTGTCCCATCCTGCGTCTGATGTAAGAGCATCCGGTGCATCAGGCACCAGGGTACATTGATGTGGTTGGATTTCCGTCACCATTCTCAAAAACCCGGCTGTGGGATTGCCTTCGATATTTAATTCTGTTGTGATCGCGTTTTTTAGTGGTTCAATATCATCATACCGCACATGCCTCTGATCGGGCCTTGGGTGGACAGTTATTCCTTCTGCTCCAAAACGCTCACAATCTTTTGCCACCTCAATCAAATCAGGTATATTGCTTCCCCGGGCATTTCGGATTAATGCCACTTTATTTAGATTTACGCTAAGTCGTGTCATCTATCAAAGATACTATATTGAGCACTGAAACCCACTTACCATATGATCGAAAAGAAATAACGACACTATTTATCATTTTCATAATATTAGTGGCCGGATGTCTCTTACTGGGAGCACTTTTGCAGATGACTTATTTCTATTTTAACGGGATCTATACCGGTCAGATCGCCTCAGAAAATATTAGTCCATTTCACTTACGGGTTGCCTTAGCACTAAGTCAGTTTTTTACTTTTTTGCTACCTGCCTTGACTTTTTCGTGGTTCGTGTACAAGAGTAAAATGTGGAATTTTTGGGGAATCAAAAATGACCTGAAACCCTTTTGGATTTTGAGTAGTCTGTTAATGCTGCTATTTCTCCTGCCGATCATTCAATTTAGCTACGAAATAAATCAGGATCTGCCTCTACCCGTATGGATGAAATCAATGGAAGCGGATGCAACAGCGACACTAGAGGTTATCCTGTCGATGGAAAACATCCAGCAACTCGGTGTAAATCTCTTTTTGATCGCCCTGCTTCCGGCATTGGGAGAAGAGCTCATTTTCCGTGGAATCTTACAGCAATTTGGGTACCGGGCATTTAGATCCCCTATATATAGTGTATGGC